>CAMVJF010000012.1 GCA_947167725.1 uncultured Clostridia bacterium
TGTCGTCCGCGCCGAGCACGGTCGTGCCGTCGGTGGTGACGAGCGTGTGGCCGCGGAGCCCGCTCAGCGCCGGATTGACCTCCTCCGTCAGCACGCGCCCGCTCTCGCCGAGGGCGACCGGGCCGCCGTCGTAGTTTTCAATAAGCTGCGGGCGGACGTTCTCGCCCGAAAAGTCAGGGATCGTGTCGAGATGGGCGATCAGTCCGACGCAGGGGCGGTCCTCGCAGCCGGCCGTCGCGGGGAGAAAGCCGTAGACGTAGGCGTGAGCGTCGACGAAGACGCGCTCCATGCCGAGCTCCTTCATTTCCCTCTCCAGCAGACGCGAGAGATCGAACTCCCGCTCCTCCGTCGGGGTGCGGTCCGTGTCCTCGCTGCTCGCGGTGTGGACCTTCACATAGGTTAAAAAGCGTTCGAGTGCCGTCATGTCCTTTCTCCTTAGCCGATCACATTGTAGTTCATATGCAGATTGTCGCGCATCTCCCGGTAGCTCGGATGGTCGCGCCAGTAGTTTCCCACGGCGTCGTTGTTCCAGGCATTGAAGCAGATCTGCGTGTCGGGCAGCGCCTCGCGCAGCTTCTGCTGCTGCTCGGCGGTAAGTCCGCTGTCCACCCACCACAGCCGCTCGAGCTGCTTCATTTCAAAGAGCTGCGTGTAGTCGTCGAGACGCTGGTGGCTGATGTTCAGATGCTTGAGGTTCGGCAGGTGCTGGATCGGCTCGAGGTCGTGCACGCCGGTGAAGAACATCTCGACATAGTAAAGCTCCGTGGCGTTGCGCAGCGGCTCGAGACTCGTGACTTCGCCTGCGCTGCAGAAGATGAAGTATTTCAGATGCGGCATCGTCGAGACGAAGTCGATCTTGTTGAAATTCGCGTGGCCGAGATCGAGCGTGACCATGTTCGTGCAGTACTTGATCGGTTCGGCGCGCTCATAGGTCAGCGTTCCCCAGGAGTTGTTGTACTTCGACATGCAGAAATAGTCGTCGTCCGTCCGGCAGTCCACGCCGTTGAGGTACACGCGCCAGACGATCTCCGGCTGTCCCGCGTACTTGTCCCGCAGCGCGGCGAGGGTCTCGTTGTCGAGCCCGCAGTCGCAGAGATAGATCTTTTCGAGCTTGGGCAGCGCCCGGATCGCCTTCTCCAGCTCGGCGAGGTCGATGGGCGTCCGCTTCGAGAGATCCAGCTCCCTGTCCCGGATATCGGTGGAGAGCTCCCGGCCGCAGACGGTGACGCGGCAGATGACGTCCACCTCGCCGTAGGCCTCGCGGATCGCGATCACGTCGTCCAGACTCATGTGCCGCGAACCGAGGTTGATGATCTTCAGCTCGGAAAAATCGTCGCCGTGGGCGAGCAGCTCCTGGAGATCGAGCTTCGCGTTCTCGGGGATGTTGAGGTTTTCGGCGTTGCTGCGGATGCTCTGTCCGGCGATCGTCACCTTGTAGAGGAAGCGGATCTTCGGGTAGGTCTCGCGCAGCGAACGCAGCGCCGCGCCGTCGTATTTGACGTCCGTGGTGTCGACCATGCGCAGCTCGGGCAGATAGCGGAGCTTCGCGGCGAGCTCCTCCGCCGCCGTGCCCTCGGGCACCTTGAGCTCCTTCGTCGTGCCGGCAAAGCTCTCCGTGCCGATCGGCACGGACCATTTGATCTCAAGGTCCTCCCGCGCGGCGCGCAGGGCAAGGATCTCGTCGAAACATATTGCGCCGGTGGCGTCTACGCGCCTGAGGTTCTCGAACCAGGAGAATTTTTCAACCTCATCCGCGCAGAAGCCGCTCACGGCGATTTCCTCGCTTTTGTTGTCGTAGCGGCCTTCCCCGATCGGGATCATCCAATTCACGTCCAAATCCGGATACGCGCGGATCAACCCCTCCACAACTCCCGCATTTGAAGCCGCGCGGGCATCCACACTCTGAAGATAAGGAAAATAAGCAAAGCTGCCAATCTCCTCCTCCGAAAAATCGCCGACGACAATCGCCGTGGAGAAGCAGTCGTAGACATAGTCTCCGATCGGGACGTTCCAGAAAATCTCGTTGTCGGAATGACGACGCGCGATCTCCTTGTATTTCCGAACGCTGACTGTTTTATCCCGAAGGTCAATCGGCTCGTCCTTGTCGTAGAGCGAGCCCATCACGAAGGTGTAGTTGATTGTGATGTAAACGATCGAGCCGATCAGGATCGCAATCAGCAACAGCAAAATCACGCCCGGGGCGCGGCTCGTTTTTTTCTTTTTTCTTTTTGCGGTCATTCTCTTCCTCCGCTATTGCAAACAAGGATTGAACACTTAGTATTGTATCACCATGCGGCAGTGTATTTCAAGACTCCCCCGCCTTTGCTGCGGAGCGTCCCTTTTGCAGCATAAGCTCTCTGTCGACACAGAAAAAGCTGAACTCTCCCGTTGCGAGCAGTTTGTCTCCCTCGCCGAGGACGTTCACCTCAATCAGCGCCGTGCTCTTTCCGCGATGACGGACCCGCGCATCCGCACGGACCTCGCCCTCGGCCTGATTGCGCAGGAAATGCATGCTGCCCGACTGCGTGACATAGGCGCGCCCGTCCGTGCTTACAGCGCAGCCGGCCGCGTTGTCCGCCATCGTGTAGATTGCGCCGCCGTGCACGAGCCCGTAGAGATTGCGACACTCCTCGCGGATCACGAGGCGCAAAAGCGCATGGTCGGGCTCGATCTCCAAAAGCTCAATGCCATTATATCGCACGAAGGGGTTGCGCAGATTATTTTCAATATATTTCAGCTTCATTTCCTCGTTGGTCATGCGGCTCTCTCCTTTTGCGCGCTATGTTGACAGTATAGCAGTATCAGGGGATAAATGCCAGTTCTTTTTCAGATTCCCCGATCCGCGGAAACGGTATGTTTTCTTGCAATCGCGTTTCAAAAAACTTCCAAACGCCCGGCTCTGTTTCATTTTTTGGATGCGTGGGACAGAAAAAATCTTTTTTTGCAACAATGACTACCAATTTTGTAAAAGCTATGTTATAATTTAGTATCTCGTATTATGCGAAGGTGCGCCCGGCGCACCCTGCGTGGATATAAACGGAATTGAGGGGGCTATCCGCATGAAAAAAATACTTGTTCTCGAGGATGAGGCCAATATCCGCAGCTTTGTGGTCATCAATCTGCGCCGCAGCGGCTACGAGCCGATCGAAGCGGAAACCGGCGCGGAAGCGCTGGAGAAGATCAAGGTCAATCCGGACGTGTGTCTCGCGCTGCTCGACGTTATGCTGCCGGATATCGACGGCTTTGAGGTCTGCCGCCGTATCCGTGCGACCGGCTCGAAGATAGGCATCATCATGCTGACTGCCAAAAGTCAGGAAATCGACAAGGTCACGGGACTTATGACGGGTGCGGACGACTATGTTACCAAGCCCTTCTCCCCCGCGGAACTCACGGCGCGCGTCGATGCGCTGATTCGCCGTCTCGGCGTGGACGACGACGAGAAGGCCAGCGTCGAGATCACCAGCGGTCCCTTCGTACTCAACACGCGCAACCGTACCCTCGAGAAGAACGGTGTGCGTCTCAAGCTCACGCAGATCGAGTATCTTCTCATGAAGCTCTTTATGGAAAACCCAGGCAAGGCCATGTCGCGCGAGGATATCCTCGCCTCCGTCTGGGGCGGCGACTTTTCGGGCGAGCTCAAGACCGTCGACGTCAACATCCGACGTCTGCGCATCAAGATCGAGAGCGATCCCACCGAGCCGGAGTATCTCACCACCGTATGGGGCTACGGCTACAAGTGGGGCTACTGATCCCCGCGATCATTCCCAAGCACGAAGGAACGTAATTCTCTATGAAGTTCAACCTCAAGCTGCAAATCATCATTTCCGGCATCGGCGGGATCCTGCTGCTGCTCTCCGCGGTCTTCTGTATCACGCGCGGCTATATGCTCTATGCGGTCGGACTGCTGACGATGGTCTGCTTTTACCTCATCGCCGTGATGCTTTGGTTCTGGGCCAGAGTCTCCGATCCGATGGAGCATCTGACCGACGTTGCGCGCCGCATTGCGGAGGGAAGCTACGGTATTCAGGTCGAGAAGCTCAGCGACGACGAGGTCGGTGATCTCACCGACGCGCTCAACGAAATGTCCGAGAAGGTCGCCTCGGCGGAAAAGACCCGGACCGAATTTATCTCCCGCGTCTCCCACGAGCTGCGCACCCCGCTGACGGCCATTGAAGGCTGGGCGGAGACCATCGCCTACGACGAGGCAGTGCAGGGCGATTCGCTGCGCGGCATTCAGATCATCTCCAAGGAAGCGGAACGATTGACCGGCATGGTCTCTGAAATGCTGGAATTCGCACGCATCCAGGACGGACGCTTCAATCTGCGTATCGAGTCCATCGACATTGCCGCGGAGCTCGAAGACGCGATCTTTACATACGGCGAGCTGATGAAGCAGGCAGGCGTGGAAGTCCGCTACGATCAGCTCACCGACGATATCCCCGTAATCCCCGGCGATCCGGAGCGCCTCAAGCAGGTCTTTCTCAACCTGCTCGATAACGCCGCCAAGCACGGCGGCGACGGCAAGCGTGTCGAGGTCGCCATCGCCGCAGAGGACGGCTCGGTCATCATTACCTTCCGCGACCACGGTCACGGCATTCCCGAGAATGAGCTGCCGCATGTCAAGGAGAAGTTCTACAAGGGAAGCTCCAAGGGCCGCGGCACCGGTATCGGGCTGAGCGTGTGCGACGAGATTATCTCTCGTCACGGCGGTAAACTGATCATTGAAAACGCGCAGGGCGGCGGTTGTCTCGTCACAGTCATGCTCCCGCAGCGCGGTGGAGACACACATGAAAAGAAAAACTGAGGACTGCTCGTTCCGCACCACCATCGGCGGGCAGGCGCTGATCGAGGGCATCCTGATGCGCGGCCCGAAAAAACAGGCCATCGTATGCCGCACCGAGGACGGCCTCGTGGAAAAAACCGAAGAGCTGACGCTCGTCAAGGCAAAGAACCCGATCTTGGGCCTCCCCTTCGTACGCGGCGTCGTAACGCTCTTCGACTCGCTCTATAAGGGAATGCAGGCACTGACATACTCCGCCTCCCTCGTTCCGCTCGAGCAGCAGGGAGAGCCGGATAAGATCGACGCCTGGATCGAAAAGCATTTTGAAGGAGAAAAGGCGCAGAAGCTCATCATTTCCACTGCAGTGGTCATGGGCGTGGGGCTGTCGCTGTTCCTCTTCATTTTTCTGCCGGCCTTTTTCGTCGGTCTTATCCCGGGGCTCAAGACACATTACTTCCTGCGCAATCTCTCCGAGGGCTTCGTGCGTATCGCGATCCTGCTCGTCTACATGCGTCTCGTGTGCGAGGTCAGCGATGTTAAACGCCTCTTCGCCTATCACGGGGCCGAGCACAAGACGATCTTCTGCTACGAGCACGGCAAGCCGCTCACAGTCGAGAACGTGCGGCCCGAGTCCCGCTTCCATCCCCGCTGCGGCACCAGCTTCCTGCTGGTGGTCGTGGTGGTGAGCATACTCGTCAACGCTGTGGTTCGCCTCGACAACAGCTTCGCGCGCATGGGATGCCATCTGCTACTCCTGCCGCTCGTGGTCGGCATCAGCTATGAGATCAACCGCTGGTGCGGCGGCCATGACAACTGGCTCTCCGCGGTGCTCTCCGCGCCCGGCAAATGGCTGCAGCGTATGACGACCAACGAGCCCGACGACTCGATGATTGAATGCGCCATCCGCGCGATGGAGCTTGTCATCCCCGAGGAAAAGGGCAGCGACGCCTGGTAAGGAAGGGTGAAGGAATGAAAACCTACAACGACATCTATCTCGGTGCAAGAAACGCGCTGCGCGAGCACGGCGTCGAGGGCTACAACCTCGAGGCGCGGCTGCTCGTCGCCACCGCCGCCGGTAAAACGGCGCAGGAGCTCCTGCGCGATCTGCCGCTTTATACGAGCCCCGAAGTCGCCGCCAAGGTCAGTGAGCTGACCGCGCGGCGTATCGCCGGCGAGCCTGTGGCCTATATCACCGGCTCGTGGGAGTTCTACGGACTTCCGATGATTATCACGACAGACGTCCTCATCCCGCGCATGGATACGGAGTTGCTCGTCGATGCGGTCAAGGAACTGCTCAACGGACGCAAGATGGACGCGCGCATTCTTGACCTGTGCTGCGGCAGCGGCTGCATCACCTGCGCCGTCGGGCGCGAGCTTCCCGCAACGCGGCTCGTTGCGGTCGATATCAGTGCCAAAGCGCTGGATGTGGCACGGCGCAACATTGCCGCAAACCGTCTCTCCTCACGTGCGATCTGTATGCAGGCGGACGCCACCTCCTCTCCCCCCATGAGTATGGGGCAGTTTGACGTGATTATCTCCAACCCGCCGTATATCAAGACTTCGGAGATGCGCAAGCTTGATCCCTCCGTGCGTGATTACGAGCCCGCCTGGGCGCTCGACGGCGGCAAGGACGGGCTGAAGTTTTACAAGGCCATCATCAAATACTGGAAAGAACTGCTTCGTCCCGGCGGATACCTCCTCTTTGAGGTGGGTGAAGGCCAGAGCGAAAGCGTCAAGGAAATGATGCTCACCGGCGGCTTCCGCAGCGTCAGCTGCAAGCTCGACACGCTCGGCGTTGAGCGCGTCGTCGCGGGCAAGATGTGAAAATCTCAGAAATAACATAGATTCCGGCCCGGTCCTTCCGGCGCCGCAACAGGAGGAAACACGATATGGCAGAGAAAAAGAAGACCGCGGCGGCCCCCGTCGACACAGACAGAAAAAAAGCGCTGGAAACGGCGATCGCCAAAATAGAAAAAGACTACGGCAAGGGCACCATTATGCGTCTGGGCGACGACATCTCCGTCAACGTTGAGGCGCTGTCCACCGGCTCGCTCTCGCTGGACCTTGCGCTGGGCATCGGCGGCGTGCCGAAAGGCCGCATCATTGAGATCTACGGTCCCGAGGCCTCCGGCAAGACAACGCTCGCCCTGCACATCGTCGCCTCCGCCCAGAAGAGCGGCGGAGACGCGGCCTATATCGACGTCGAGCACGCGCTCGAGCCCGCTTACGCCAGGGCGTTGGGCGTCGACATCGACAGCCTCCTGATCTCTCAGCCGGACACCGGCGAGCAGGCGCTCGACATTACAGAGTCGCTGGTACGCTCCGGTGCGATCGACGTCATCGTCGTCGACTCCGTCGCCGCGCTGATCCCGCGCGCCGAGCTTGAGGGCGAAGTCGGCGACACGGTCGTTGGCATGCTGGCCCGTCTGATGTCCCAGGCCATGCGTCGCCTGGCCGGTGCGATCTCCAAGAACAACTGCACCGTGATCTTCATCAACCAGCTCCGCCAGAAGATCGGCGTGATGTACGGCAACCCCGAGACAACGCCCGGCGGTCTGGCGCTGAAGTACTACGCTTCTGTGCGCATCGACGTGCGCCGTATCGAGACGCTCAAGGCGAACGGCGAGATGATCGGCAACCGCACGCGCGCCAAGGTCGTGAAGAACAAGGTCGCGCCTCCCTTCCGCGAGGCCGAGTTCGACATCATGTACGGCGAGGGCATTTCTAAGGTCAGTGAGATCATCGACCTGGCCGTGAAGCTGGAGCTGATCGAAAAGGGCGGCGCGTGGTTCACCGTCAACGGTCAGCGCATTCAGGGCAAGGACGCGGTCAAGGAGTACCTGCTTGCCAACAGCGAATACTGCGATCAGCTCGAACGCGAGATCCGCGAAAACTCCTACAAGCTGCTCTCTCCACAGGCGGCCAGAGCCGCGCGCGTCTCCGGCCGCGCGGGTGTTGAGGTCAGCGCCGCCGATTTTAACGAAGGCTGAGAGCTATGCTGGTCACTGCGATCCGGCAGAGCTCTCCCGGCAAATATCTTGTGAGCTTTTCTAACGGTGAGGAGCTTCGCTCTACGCTCGCCGCTGTGACCGACGCACGGCTGTACGTCGGGATGGAGCTCGACGACCAGGCCTTTGAGGAGTTCAAGCGCGACTCCTCAAAGGCCCTTGGCCGTGATAAGGCCCTTGAAATGCTCGCGCACCGTCCCTATTCGTGCAGAGAACTTAAGGATAAGCTGCTGAAAAAGGGTCTCGGGGAGGAGAGCGCGGAGGATTGCGTCCAATGGCTCCTCGAACGCGGATTTCTCGACGATGGCGAATATGCCGGCGCGGTCGCGCGGCATTACGCCGCAAAGGGCTACGGTCCGGGCCGTGTGAAGAGTGAGTTGCGACGCCGAGGCGTCGGGCGTGAGCTATGGGACGAGAGTCTCGCGGAAATGGGAGAAGGCACCGAAAAACTCGACGCCTTTCTTGCACGCCGTCTCAGCGATCCAAATGACCGCGATCAGGTACGAAAAGTCAGCGCAGCGCTGTTCCGGCGCGGCTACTCATGGGAGGACATCCGCGCGGCGCTGCGGCGTTTCGACGCGGAAGCGGAAATAGAGGATTGACTGCCTAATGGAAAAATGCTTTGCACTGATCTCCCTCGGCTGTGCCAAGAACCTGGTCAACAGCGAGCAAATGCTATATCTTCTCAGCGAGGCAGGCTATACGCTCGTCGAGGATCCAGACGGGGCGGATTTTGCCGTCGTCAATACCTGCGGCTTCATCGACGCCGCCAAAAGCGAGGCCATCGACACGATCCTGGAGCTGGCGGAGCTGAAAAAAACCGGCCGGCTTGGCGCGATCATCGTCACGGGCTGTCTGTCCGAGCGCTATCGCGACTCGATCCTCAGCGAGCTTCCGGAGATCGACGCGGTGCTCGGCGTCGGAAGCTTCGGCGATATCGTCGAGGCGGCGGATGCGGTCATGGAGGGCGGCGCATTGAGCCGCTTTGCCGATCAAAGCGGCCCGATTGACGAGCTGCCGCGCGTCGTCTCCACCGGCCCGTCCTGGGCCTATCTGCGCATTGCAGAGGGCTGCGACAATTTCTGCGCCTTCTGTGCGATCCCTTATATCCGTGGGCGCTACCGCTCCAGGGCGATGGAAAACATCCTCGAGGAGGCGCGCGATCTCGCCGCCCATGGCGTCAAAGAGCTTATTGTGATCGCACAGGATATCACGCGATACGGAACGGACCTCTACGGTAAACGCTCGCTTGCCGCGCTCTGCCGTGAGCTGGGCAGGATCGAAGGCGTGGAGTGGATCCGGCTGCACTACCTCTACCCCGACCAGTTTGACGATGAGTTGATCGACGAAATCGCTTCAAACGACAAGATCGTGAAATATCTCGATATCCCGATCCAGCACATCAACGACGCGATCCTCAAGGCCATGCATCGCCGCGGCACGGGCGCGGAGATCCGTGCGCTGTTCCGCACGCTGCGCGGACGTATCCCCGATCTCGTGCTGCGTACGAGCCTTATCGCCGGGCTCCCCGGAGAGGGCGAGGCGGAGTTTGAAGAGCTCTGCGAATTCCTGCGCGAGGCGCGCATCGAGCGCGCCGGGGTCTTCCCCTTCTCGCCTGAGGAGGGCACGCCTGCCGCGCAGATGGAGCGTCCCGACGGCGAGACGGCGCAGCACCGCGCCGAGCTTATCATGGAGCTGCAGGCGCAGATCATGGACGAGTTCTGCAAAAGCTGCATCGGAAAAACGCTGCGCGTCCTCTGTCAGGACTATGACGACGAGAGCGGTCTGCTCGTCGGGCGCTCTTACGCCGACTCACCGGATATCGACGGGCTGGTTTTCTTTGAGGGAAGCTGCGCGCCCGGCGAGATGTGCGAGGTCCTCATTGACGGTGCCGAGGACGGCATGCTGTATGGAAAGGAGATCTGAGAGATGACCACCGCCAACAAACTCACGATCTTCCGCGTCGTGCTCATCCCAGTCTTTCTCGTGCTCGCCTATGCGGAAAAAACGAGCTGGGCGCTCGCGGTCTTTGTGATCGCAAGCCTCACCGATCTGCTTGACGGCTATGTCGCAAGACACTATAATCAGATCACCGACTTCGGCAAGTTCATGGACCCGCTGGCCGACAAGGTGCTCGTGATGGCCGCGATGTGCTATTTCGTCGAGGCCGGGAGGATGCCCGGGTGGGCGCTCGCGATCGTGCTGCTGCGCGAATTCGCCGTGTCCGGGATGCGACTCGTCGCCGTCGAGCAGGGCCGCGTTATCGCCGCCGCCTGGTCCGGCAAGGTCAAGACCGCCGCGACGATGGTGTGTCTCTGTCTGATGCTGCTGATCGGGCCGCCCAAGCTCGAGGATTCCGCACCGGATATCATCGCGCAGTTCTCGACTGCCGTGATCCTCCTCACCACCGTTTACTCGGGCATCGAATATTTCTGGAAAAACCGCGACGTGTTCCGTCACGCCGATTGAGATAAGGAGAGTGTGCTATGTATCTCTATAATTCCGCCACCCGCAAGAAGGAGCTCTTCGTTCCCAACCACCCAGACATCGTCAAGATGTACACCTGCGGGCCGACCGTGTATCACTTCGCGCACATCGGCAATCTGCGCTCTTACATCATGGAGGATATCCTCGACCGCTATCTGCGCTATGCCGGCTACAACCTCAAGCGCGTGATGAACATCACGGACGTGGGGCATCTGACCTCCGACGCCGACGAGGGCGAGGACAAGATGCTCAAGGGCGCCAAGCGCGAGCACAAGAGCGTCATGGAGATCGCCAAGTTCTACACCGACGCCTTTTTCTCCGACTGCGCGAAGCTGAACATCCGCACGCCGGATGTGGTCGAGCCCGCGACGAACTGCATCGACGAGTACATCAAGATCATCTCCAAGCTGATGGACACCGGCTACGCCTACTTTGCCGGCGGCAACGTGTACTTCGACACCTCCAAGCTCGAGCGTTACTTCGTGTTCAACGATTTCAACGCCGAGGACCTCGACGTCGGCGTGCGCGAGGGCGTGGACGAGGACACCAACAAGCGCAACCGCAACGACTTTGTGCTCTGGTTCACCAAATCCAAGTTTGAGGATCAGGCGCTGAAATGGGATTCTCCCTGGGGCGTCGGCTATCCGGGCTGGCATATCGAGTGCAGCGGCATCTCGATGAAGCACCTCGGCGAGGACCTTGACATCCACTGCGGCGGCATCGACAACGCCTTCCCCCACCACACCAATGAGATCGCGCAGAGCGAGTCCTATCTGGGCCACAAATGGTGCAACTACTGGATGCACGTGCTGCATCTGAACACCAACGACGGCAAGATGTCCAAGTCCAAGGGCGAATTCCTGACTGTCTCTTTGCTCGAGCAGAAGGGCTACGATCCCCTCGCCTACCGCTTCTTCTGCCTGCAGAGCCATTACCGCAAGGCGCTCGTCTTTTCCTGGGAAAACCTCGACAACGCGCAGCTGGCCTACAACAAGCTGATTGCGCGCATCGCCGCGCTCAAGCCCGAGGACGGGCAGCTTGACGAAGCGGCGTTCCTCTCCATGAAGGACAAATTCTGCAAGGCGCTCGACAGCGATCTGAACACCTCGCTGGCCGTAACGGCGCTCTACGACGTGTTGAAGGTCCCGACCAACGACTTCACCAAGCTCTATGCCATTGCGGACTTCGATAAGGTGTTGAGCCTCGGTCTGATCGAGAAGGCCGCGAAGAAGCGCGAGGAGCTCAAAAAGCAGGCCGTCGTCGCCGGAGAGTTCACGATCGTCTCCGAGAGCGGCGAGAGCGACGCGGAGATCGAGGCGAAGATCCGCGCCCGTCAGGACGCGAAGAAAGCCAAGAACTTTGCCGAGGCCGACCGCATCCGCGACGAGCTCAAAGCCGCGGGCGTCGAGCTAACCGACATCCCCCACGGCGTGAAGTGGAAAAAAGGCTGAAAACCGTACAAAACGACAGAGCGGATCTCACATGAGATCCGCTCTGTCGTTTTGTACAGACAAATCCGCTCAACCGAAGATCTTCTTGATGCTGCCGAAGAATTCCGAAGCGGAGGCAAAGAACTCTCTGACCTTGGAGAAAAAATCGACTGCCTTGTCCTTGGCCTCGCCGATCTGCTGCATGGTCTCCTTCGCCTGTTCGACGTGCTCCTGAAGCGAATTGATATCCAGCTTCTCAAGACTGCCGGTCAGATCCTCGAGCTGCTTGATCTGCCGTTCGCTGAGTTGAATGTTGTAGCGCTTGGCGAGCTCCGCGATCTTGCTGCGCGTCTCTCCGCCCGCCCCCGGAGAAGTGATGTTCTCGGTGATCATATCCTTAAGCCCGGAGATGATCTTCTCGGCATCCGGAGCGCCGATCTCCTCGGCCAACTCTCCTGTCGTGGTCAGCTCCCGTGCGCCAGCGTGCTTGGCCGAATCGCTCAAAAGCGTGCCCGTGATAGACTCATAAGCCTTGTACACGCCCGCGAGAGCAGCGGTGCCGCTGGCCTGGAAGGGCGAGGCGACAATAATCTTCGCGTCGTTGATTCCCGCCGTCAGCAGAGCGCTGCGGTACATTTCGCTGGTGCAATAGTTGATGTTGAAGGTCTCTACGCTCAGACCCGAACCGGGTTCGAGCAGCGTGACATAGACACAGGAGATCGAGTATTTCCCGAGTTTTTCATCCTCGACAAGTCCTTCGAGCAGCGCGCGCTCCTCGGCGTTTGTCAGAAGAAGCTCCTCCACGCTGCCCCGCTCGATGCCGAAAACCTTGTAGACCGATTCGACCTGCTCCGCCGCGAGATCCGCACCGATGACGGTGCGGCTGCGGTCCCTGTCGGCGAAAACAGTCCCGACACGGCAAGGGAGCAGCAGCAGGACAAGCAGCAGGGAGACCGCACTCCGGAGTATTCTGTTTTTCATTTCCGGCCCTCCTTTCGGGAGTAATCAGATATTATGTAAACTACCGCGATTGTCTCTGTTTCGCCCTGTATTATACAGTTTACATAACATTATTGTCAAGCAAGTTTTTGGGGACGTGGCTTCACGTCCCCGTTTTTTTATTCTTTTTCGGGTGCAACGATCGCGCGCATCCGTTCCGGCTCCACCTTCACGACCTTGCGGTCATAGGTCACGAGACCGTTGAGCTCATCCTCGACGTCACTGAGCTGCGTATAGACCGCAGCGGCAAGCCCGAGCTCCCTTGCCGGAAGGATCTGTTTGTGGAACAGGTCGTTCAGTGCGCCCGCTAGCTGCTCAGTCGTGTCATGCTTCTTATATCCGAAGCTCTGGTCGTTAAAAACATGGTCCCAGATCCGGCAGGCATAGCCGCCGAACTCACTGAGCACGACCGCTCTCCCCTTTTTGTCCGGGCGGAAACGGTAGGGCCGGAAGTATACATGCTCGCTCTTTACATCGCTCACGCCCTGATCGTGCCAGCCGGAGGCATGGTCGATCGTGCGCGTGTTGTCGACGAAACGCAGCGCCTCGGTCATGTCCTTCGCGTCAAACTGGCCCCAGCCCTCGTTAAAAATCACCCACATCGCAATGCAGGGGCAATTGTAGAGCGTGTTCACCATGTCGATCAGTTCTTCGCGGAACTCGTGACGCCCCAGCTCGTCCTTGCGGCCGAAAAGCGCGTGAGCTTTGTCCGACAGATGCAGCCCCGTCACAAGCGGAGCGGCTACGATCGCTGGCGAGTAGTTTCTGCCGCCGCAGGGCATGTCCTGCCAAACGAGCATGCCCAGCCGATCACAATGGTAATACCAGCGCAGAGGCTCGACCTTGATATGCTTGCGCAGCATGTTGAAGCCGCTGTCCTTCGCAAGACGGATATCGCGGATCATCGCCTCGTCCGTCGGCGCGGTATAGAGCCCGTCGGGCCAGTAGCCCTGGTCGAGTAGGCCGTTGTGGAAATACGGCGCGTTGTTCAGAAACAGGCGCGGCACGCCGTTCCCATCCTTTTCGACGGAGAACTTGCGCATCGCGAAATAGCTCTTGACCTCATCTTCGCCGCAGGTCACGGTAAAATCATAGAGCTTCGGATTCTCGGGGCTCCAGGGCTCGAAATCCGGCAAGGGGATATGCGCGGGCAGCTCATGGTCCGCTCCGCCGAAGTGCGCGACGGCGCTCTCGCATCCTACGACGTCGGCCGTGATCTCCACTTCCGCCTCGTCAAAGCGCGGCGTGATGCGAAGGCTGCGGATGTAGCTCTGCGGCACATACTCAAGCCATACGCTCTGCCAGATCCCGCTCTGCGGCGTGTACCAGATGCCGCCACGTTTCGTCTTCTGCTTGCCGCGCGTGTGATAGCCCTTGTCGGTCTCGTCCATCACCCGGACGACGATCGTGAAACGTTCACCCTCAAGCTCCGGTGTGATATCTGCCTCAAAAGGAAGATAACCCCCCACGTGAGAGGCCGCCTGCTTTCCGTTCACCCACACGTCCGCCATCTGATCCACGGCGCCAAAGTGCAGCAGCACCCGACGGCCGGCGGCCTCCGGGGGCAGCGCAACCTCGCGGCGATACCAGAGATACTGTCCGCACTCAAGCGTCCGGTGCACGCCGGAGAGGATCGTCTCCGGTGAAAAGGGCACCGTGATCTCACCGTCGAATCGCTCCGGCAGCGTCTTTTCCTCCGTGATCGCATAGTCCCACGGACCGTTCAGGCTCATCCAGTTTTCACGTACCATCTGTGGGCGCGGATATTCCGGCAAGGGAGCGATCCGATCGACCTTGCTTGTCCATTCCGTGTTCATCGTATGCCTCCCGTATTGCGGCGATCAGAACAGGCCTGGGAATCCTCCCATGCCGCCCTGCA
Organism: uncultured Clostridia bacterium; assembly: GCA_947167725.1. Taxonomy (GTDB): domain Bacteria; phylum Bacillota; class Clostridia; order Oscillospirales; family Oscillospiraceae; genus Limivicinus. The sequence goes on from CAMVJF010000012.1 coordinate 14,584, forward strand.
GCTTTGCCATGGACTGGCTGGTCTTGTCGTCGGCCGCTTTGAGCGCGCCGTTGACCGCCGCCAGGATCAGATCCTGCAGCATTTCCACGTCTTCGGGATCGACGACCTCGGGATCGATGGTGATGCTCTCAAATTCGCGCGTGCCGGAAACGACCGCCTTGACAGCGCCGCCGCCGGACGTGAACTCGAACTTGGAAGACTCCAGCTCCTGCTGCATCTTCAGAAAGTCCTGCTGCATCTTCTGGGCCTGCTTGATCATATTTGCCTGATTGCCGCCGTACCCTCCGCGAAAACCGCCCTTTGCCATGATTTGTTCCTCCTCTGTGATTATCCGATGACATGCGTCTCGGGAAAACGCTTGAGTTCCTCGAGGCTCCTTGTCTCCTGTACTTCTTGTTTGATTTCGCCGAGCACCGTGTTGATTGTTCGTCCCGTCAATTCTCCGGCACAGTCGGAGAATTTTTGCAGGATCTCCGCACGATTGAAGCGGTAGAAGACAAATCCGCTTTCCGCCTCCAGCCTCAGCACGCCGCCGTCAAGACGACCTCTCAATTTGTTCTCGTCGCCGGGGTAGATGCGCATATCTGCCGGAAGCTTCGCCGCAACGCGACTGCATAGTTCGCTCCAGAAAGCCTTCGCGTCCACATTTCCGGCATCCTTCGGTGACGCAGCTTGCTCCGCACGGCGCGTCGGACGCTCAAAAAAGACGTCCTCAGGCTGCTCCTCCCGAAAGACTTCGAGTTCTTCCGGTTCTCTCGTCTCAGGCGCGGAAGCGGGCTGCTCACACGCGAGCTCCGGCTCATAAGAGCGCGGAGGTTCTTCATATGGCTCTCCCTCCCACGGAAGAAGCTCGTCCTCCCGTTCGGGTCCGCCGCGATGCGGCTCAAGAGCCGCGTCAGAGGCCGGCGCGGAGACGAGTCCGCGTGCGATCTCTTCTTCCAGCCGCGAAAGGCGGGCGTTGAAATCCGGCATATCCAGCTTCAAAAGGCCGCTGCACAGCGTTACCAAACAGAGCTCTGCGCTGCTGCGTGGGCTTTTGGCCGCGCGCGCGGAGATCAGCGCGTCCTGAAGCGTGCCCATTCCGGCGCACAACTCCTCTGTCGTGAGCTGTTCGGCAAAGCGGCGCAGCACCGCAAGCTCGTGTCCGCCGGAAATCAGCTCCGCTCCGCCCTTGGGTGCGACGCGCAGCATCAGGGTATCGCGCAGGAGCGTGAAAAGCTCGCCGAGCACGCCGACCGGGTCCTTTCCGTTCATCCACATGCCCGAGAAACACTTGAGCGCCGCCTCGGTCTTATGCGCGATGATATGTTCGAACAGTTCCTCGATGCGCCGCTTTCCGGCGAGGCCCATCGTGGTGTAGACCGCATCCGCGTCGATGCGGCTGTGCGCCGAGCATTGGTCGAGCAGGCTCAGCGCGTCGCGCACGCCGCCCTCGGCCAAGCGGGCAATCAGCTCGGCCGCCTCACGATATCGAAATGCTCCTCGGCCGCGATATGCTCGACATAGTCTGCGAGCTCCTTGGTCTCGATGCGGCGAAAGCTGTGACGCTGGCAGCGAGAGAGGATCGTCGCCGGGACCTTCTGCAGTTCGGTCGTGGCAAGAATGAAAATCAGATGCTCGGGCGGCTCCTCGATGATCTTCAGCAGTGCGTTGAAGGCCGAGGGGGACAGCATGTGTACCTCGTCGATGATATACACGCGCTTTTTCACCGCCGCGGGAGAAAAAACCGCCTCCTCGCGCAGCGCGCGCACATTATCCACCCCGTTGTTCGAGGCAGCGTCGAGCTCGACCACGTCAAGGATCGACCCGTCGGCGATGCCGCGGCAGGCCGCGCACTCTCCGCAGGGGTTGCCGTCGACCGGGTGTTCGCAGTTGACTGCCCTTGCAAGGATGCGCGCACAGGTCGTCTTGCCTGTACCTCGTGTGCCAATGAACAGATATGCGTGAGAGAGCCTTCCCGTACGGACCTGGTTTTTCAAGGTCTCGGTGATATGCTTCTGCCCGATGACGTCGTCAAAGCTCTGCGGCCGCCATTTGCGGTAAAGCGCCTGATACATGCTCTCCCTCCTTCTCGGTCACGAAAAGAATTTGTGACCCTTGACAAGACTGTACACCCGGCTCCGAAGCATTTTCTATGCCCGTTACGCAGGCAGCCGGCTCGGACCCGGCAACCTTGCGGCACACGAAACGCACCGCTTAATGCTGCTCGGTTCCCCGCCTGACATGGTTCACGGGTTTCCGTTGCGCAAGACCGGATCGTCATCACTGCTTACCGGGGTCAGACGACACAGGAAACTTCCTCGGCCGGGGATTCATCCCTGCTGTAGCGGATTGCAGGTTACAGGGCACCGCTGGCTCCCCAACTAGTACAGCCTTGTCAAAAGTCACGCAGTTATTATAGCTCAATTGCCAAAGATAATCAATATTTTTCTTTACAAATGAAAAATCTGTGGTATAATACATGAGGCTCTCAAAAAGGGCTGCTATTTCATATGGGGGCGTAGCTCAGCTGGGAGAGCGCCTGGGCCAGTTATATTGCTTGTCTCATGGGGGCATGTACCTCACCCGCCAGCCACGCGGTTCACATCCGTTTGTCGAAAGCCTTGATAATTCAGCGTTTTTAATCGAATATGGGGGCGTAGCTCAGCTGGGAGAGCGTACGGTTCGCATCCGTAAGGTCAAGGGTTCGAATCCCTCCGTCTCCACCAATTTCGGGAAGTCTGGTTTCAGACTTCCCTTTTTTGTGACTTCTTGAATTGACAAACATCTTATGTTCGACATATAATAAGCAAAGAAGAGCAAACTGCATGCGCGGTCAACTCCTCAAGTGCAAATAGTTATATCCGTGGTTAAACCGTAAAACAACCGTCACTTGTCGGGAGTGGCGGTTGTTTTTATCTCTGTTGATGGCCCGATTTGGTAATTTGTCTCACGGTGAGACACGTTCATAGTTTTAAGAAAACCACTTTCATAACTACGCAAAAAACGGCTTTGGGTTCATTCTTCTGAAAACACAAAATGAACCAGCGTGTACTGCTCCTCCGCACGACGCATGATTTCTACCATCTTCTCCGCATAGCTGCGCAAGTCCTTTGAAAGACGATTTAGGCCGTCCACATGAACGGTGGTTTCCGATGTTCTGTCTCCGCAGAAATCATCAAGATAATCCCAAAAGGCGCTCCAGTTTTTCCCGTAATACGCAGGGAAGCCAAAAGCATCTTTTAGAACTTCATGGATTTCTTCTGCATATTTGCAGGCAGACAAATCAAC
>CAMVJF010000013.1 GCA_947167725.1 uncultured Clostridia bacterium
CCTGGACGCGAAGGTGGAGGACATCACCGTCGGTATGCAGCAGCGTACCGAGATTTTGAAGATGCTCTACCGTGACAACGAGATCCTCATCTTCGACGAGCCGACCGCGGTCCTCACCCCGCAGGAGATCACCGAACTCATGGGGATCATCCGGGGCCTCGCGGAGGAGGGCAAGTCGATCCTCTTCATCTCCCATAAACTGAACGAGATCATGGAGATCGCCGATCGCTGCACGGTCCTGCGCAAGGGCAAATATATCGGCACGGTCAACACCTGCGACACCAACAAGCAGGAGCTGTCGAACATGATGGTCGGCCGCCCGGTGCAGCTTGAGGTCAACAAGAGCCCGGCCAAGCCCGGCGAGGAGATCCTCAAGGTCGAGCACCTGTGCGTCCCGAGCCACCTGCACAAGCGCAACGCCGTCAACGACGTCAGCTTCTCCGTGCGCGCGGGCGAGATCCTGTGCATCGCCGGCATCGACGGCAACGGCCAGACAGAGCTGATCCACGGGCTGACCGGCCTCGACAAGGCCAGCTCCGGCACCGTGACCCTCTGCGGGAAGGACATTTCCGCTGCCAGCATCCACAAGCGCGGCGAGGCCATGAGCCACATCCCCGAGGATCGTCACAAGCACGGTCTCGTGCTGGACTTCACACTCGAGCAGAACATGGTGCTCCAGCGCTTCGACGAGCCGCAGTTCCAGAAGGCGGGCTTCATCCGCCCAGGCGAGGTGCGCAGCTATTCCGAGCGGCTGATCGAGCAGTATGACGTCCGCTCCGGCCAGGGCCCCGTGACGATCGCGCGCTCGATGTCCGGCGGCAACCAGCAGAAGGCCATCATCGCCCGCGAGATCGACCGCGACAAGCCGCTGATCGTCGCCGTCCAGCCGACCCGCGGTCTGGACGTCGGCGCCATCGAATACATCCACAGCCAGCTCGTCGCCGAGCGCGACAAGGGCAAGGCCGTGCTGCTCGTCTCGCTCGAGCTTGACGAGGTCATGAGCCTGTCCGACCGCATCCTCGTGCTCTACGAGGGCGAGATCGTCGGCGAGTTCGATCCCAAGGCCGTCACCGTGCAGGAGCTCGGCCTTTACATGGCGGGCGCCAAGCGCGCGGCGGAAGGAGGGGAACAGAAATGAAGGATAAGCTCTCGACCCTCTATCAGAAGGACGGCACCAAAAAGCTGCTCGCCTCTCTGGTCTCCATCCTTGTCGGTCTGGTCGTCGGCGCGATCGTCGTCGTGCTCGTCGGTCTGTTCAACCCGCGCATTTCGCTCACCGGCGCCTGGGAAGGCGTGAGGCTGGTCTTCTTCGGCCTGTTCTCCACCGGCCGCGACGCGGCGGGCTCTCTTACCTGGGGCTTCAACCCGACAAGCATGGGCAACATGCTCTTCCGCGCGATGCCGCTGATCATGACCGGCCTCTCGGTCGCCGTGGCCTTCAAGACGGGCCTGTTCAATATCGGCGCGCCGGGACAGTACCTCTTCGGCACGATGGCCTCCCTCATGGTCGCGCTCAGTCTCCCGACCGAGAAGATGGGCGTTTTCCTCGTGTGGATCATCGCCTTCCTCGCCGGCACGCTGGCCGGCGCGGTCTGGGGCGCGATCCCCGGCATGATGAAGGCCCTGCTGAACATCAACGAGGTGCTGGCCTGCATCATGACCAACTGGATCGCGGCCAACCTTGTCACCTGGGCCTTTGACGCCAGCAACTTCAAAAACGTCGCCGAGAGCACCAAGTCCGGCTACGTCTACAAGACGAGCTTCAACGGCGTCGCCACGGCGAAGCTGGGCCTCGACAAGCTCTTCCCCGGCTCCCAGGTCAACGCCGGCATCTTCGTCGCGATCCTTGCGGCGATCGGCATGTACATCCTCATCAACAAGACCACGCTCGGCTACCAGCTCAAGGCCTGCGGCTCCAACCGCCACGCCGCCCGCTACGCCGGCATCAAGGACAAGCGCAACATCGTCCTGTCGATGGCGATCGCCGGCGCGCTCTCGGGCGCGGGCGCCGCGCTCTACTGGCTCTCCGGCAACACCGAGTTCTTCTGGTCCACCTACCAGTCCCTGCCCGCGATCGGCTTCAACGGCATCCCGGTGGCCCTGCTCGCGGTCAACAACCCCATCGCGGTCATCTTCACCGGCATCTTCATGTCGATGCTCAACATCATCGGCCTGCAGATGAGCAACCTCACCGCTTACAACGAATACCTCACCGATATTATCATCGCGGTCATCGTCTACCTCAGCGCCTTTGCGCTGGTCATCCGCATGCTCTTCGAGTCGCACGGCAAGAAGAAGGCCGCCGCAAAGGGGGCCCCGCCCAAGGGCGGAGACGCGCCGAAGCCGGATGACAAGGCAAATGGGAAAGGAGGCGAGCAGGCATGACATTTCTGATCCAACAGACCCTGGTCTTTGCCGTTCCGCTGATGATCGTGGCGCTCGCCGGCGTGTTCTCCGAGCGAAGCGGCATCATCAACCTGGCCCTGGAAGGCATTATGATCTTCGGCGCCTTCATCGGCGTGCTCTTCGTCCGCTCCATGCAGCTCTCCGGCGCCTTCGACGCGGCCAAGCAGGCGGGCGACTGGCTGAGCCTGCAGGGACTCGAGCTGCTGGCGATGCTGGCGGCGGCCGTCATGGGCGCGATCTTCTCGCTGCTGCTGAGCTTTGCCTCCATCAACCTTCGCGCCGACCAGACCATCGGCGGCACGGCGCTGAACCTGCTGGCTCCGGCGCTGGTGCTTTTCCTGATCCGCGTGCTGGTCAACCAGGAGACGCTCAACATGGCCAAGGGCGACGCCGCGGGCTGGTTCATGATCAAGAAGTCCACCTTCGGCATCGACAAGAACACGAACATCGGCTTCCTCGGCGAGACGCTGATCAACAAGGTCTATCTCGCGACCTATGTGTGCATCATTCTCTTCGTCATCCTCTCGATCGTCCTGTACAAGACGCGCTTCGGCCTGCGTCTGCGCGCCTGCGGCGAGAACCCCCAGGCGGCGGACAGCCTCGGCATCAATGTCTACCACATGCGCTACGCCGGCGTGACCATCTCCGGCGCGCTGGCCGGCATGGGCGGCTTCGTCTACGCGCTGACGACCTCGAACTGCGCCTCCACCGGCGACGTCGCGGGCTTCGGCTTCCTCGCGCTGGCCGTTATGATCTTCGGCAACTGGACGCCGCTGAATATCGCGATCTCGAGCCTGCTCTTCGGCCTGTTCAAGTGCATCGCCGCCGCGTACTCGAGCCTTGACATCAACGGCGACGGCGTGTACATGCTCTCGCAGATCGGCATCAGCTCCCACCTCTACCGCATGCTCCCCTATCTCATCACGCTCCTCGTGCTGGCCTTCACCTCCAAGGGCTCCCGCGCTCCGAAGGCCGAGGGCATCCCCTACGACAAGGGCAGCAGATAAGCCGGGCTTTCGAACTCGGATTTTCAACATTTTCGTTGAGGGATGTGAAACACTTTTCACATCCCTCAACGATACGCAGGAGGATTCAACCATGAACCAGTATCTTGACATCGCACCCGAGGTAAAGGCCGCGCTGGAGGCGGGCAGACCCGTCGTCGCGCTCGAGAGCACGATCATCTCCCACGGCATGCCCTATCCGAAAAACGTCGAGACCGCGCTGCGCGTCGAGCAGACGATCCGCGACAACGGGGCCGTCCCCGCGACGATCGCCGTGATCGGCGGCCGCCTCAAGGCGGGGCTGAGCCATGAGGAGATCGAGCATCTCGGCAGGGCCGGCCGCGCGGTCGCCAAGGCCAGCCGCCGCGATCTGCCCGCGCTCGTCGCGCGCGGAGCGGACGGCGCGACCACCGTCACCACGACGATGATCATCGCCCACATGGCGGGCATCCGGATCTTCGCCACCGGCGGGATCGGCGGCGTGCACCGCGGCGCCGAGACGACGATGGACATTTCTGCCGACCTCGAGGAGCTCGCGCAGACGCCCGTGATGGTCGTCTGCGCCGGGGCAAAGTCGATCCTCGACCTCGGGCTCACGCTCGAATATCTCGAGACAAAGGGCGTGCCGGTGATCGGCTACGGCACGGACGAGCTGCCCGCGTTCTACACGCGCCGCAGCGGCTTCGGCGTCGACTACCGCGTCGACAGCCCCGAGGAGCTCGCCGCGATGTTCCGCGCCCAGCGCGCGCTCTGCTACCGCGGCGGCATGCTCGTTACAAACCCGATCCCCGAAGAGTACGCCATGCCGAAGGAAGTCATCGACGCCGCCATCGAGCAGGCGCTCCGGGAATGCGCCGAGCAGGGCGTCCGCGGCAAGGAGACCACGCCCTTCCTGCTCGCGCGTGTGGTCGAGCTCACCGGCGGCGAGAGCCTCGAGAGCAATATTCGCCTCGTTCTCAATAACGCCGAGCTCGCCGCGCGCACGGCCCGCGCCCTCTGCGGCGAATAAAGCGCATTTCGTGACAGGAAAGCTGCGAGTTATGACAGCGCTTTTCGCGCGCCCGCCCGGGCGTGCTATAATGCGCTTTGCCCGCGGCGAGGAGCCGCTTCTTCCCGGCGGCACTCCGGCAGGTGCCCCTTCCTTGTGAAAACGCGGCCCCGCTCCTCCGGGCAAGACGCCCCCGATCTTTCGGGGGCGTCTTTTTATGCCTCCGTCCCGAGCGGCCGCAGCACGAGGGGCTGAAGCTGGCTGCCCTTGAGCGCGGCCTCCACGGTCGGCGCGAGCAGCGAGAAATCCGCCTGCATCGAGAAGGGCTTCCGCACGGGATCATCCTGCCGGAAGGGCACGAAATAGACGTTCTTGCGGCAGAGCAGCCGCGCGATGTTCTCCGCCGAGCCGGAGAGCGCGTCGTTGGTGGAGAAGGCGATCACGAGCGGGCGGTCGTTGCGCAGATGCGCCTTGGCGGCCATAGCGACGGCGCTGTCCGTCATGCCCCGGGCGAGCCGGGCGAGCGTGGCGCCCGTGCAGGGCGCGACCAGCAGCGCGTCGAGCCCCAGCGCCGGGCCGGGCGGCTCGGCCTCCGCGATCGTGGTCACGACGCGGCGCCCCGTCAGCTCCATCAGACGCCGGATATGCACCGCCGCCGCGCCGAAGCGCGTATCGGTCTCGGCCGCGGTTTCGCTCATGATCGGATAGAGTTCGTATCTCTCCGCAAGCGATTCCGCCGCGGCGAAGAGCTTGTCGTAGGTACAGTAGGAGCCGCAGAGCGCGAGCCCCAGCTTCTTCTTTTCCGCCATTTCAGACCTCTCCTTCCCGGAGCGAGGCGTAGATCGCCTCGCACATGACCTCCGCCGCGCTCTCGGGCGCGCAGCGTCCGGGCAGTCCCGGAGCGGCGAGCACCCGCAGCCCGACATTCTCCGCAAAGCTTTTTTCAAAGCCGCCCGGCGCGGAGGCAAGCTCGAGCAGGAGCGCGCCGTCCGCAGCCGCGCATAGCACGCCGTCGCCGAGCACCCGGGCAGGCACGGTGTTGATGAGAAAATCAAAGCCGCCGATCTTTCCCTCGAGCGCGGCGAAGTCGCAGCTCTCCGCCCCGACGGCCTCCGCCATCGCCCGCGCGTCGACGCGCCGCGCCGCGACACATACGGATGCGCCGAGCGCGAGCACCCGCAGCGTCAGCAGCTTTGCGATCCTGCCCCAGCCGCAGATGAGAACGCGGCTGCGCCAAATGCTCCTCTCGCTGTGTGCCATCAGCTCTCCGATCGCGCCCTCCGCCGTCAGCGCGGCGTTCCCGACGGCGAAATCCTGCCGCCGCAGCAGGTCCTCGACGAGCAGCCCCTGCCGCAGCGCGGCGAGGCAGAGCCCGTCTCCGAGCCGCCCGCCGATCAGCCGCTGGCCCTGCCAGAGCGAGGCGACCAGCTCCTCGGCACGCAGCTTTTCCGCCGAGAGCGGCGCGTTGAGAAAGCCGCCCGCCTCCGCGGGCGTGGGCAGCACGACGCAGTCCGCGCCGTAGACGCAGCCCTGCAGACAGCCGGCCTTGGGGATCTCCTTGGGCAGCTCGGCGCGCTCGAGCGCGTATGTACAGACCCGGTGGCCGTCCCGCCGCAGCAGCGCGGCGAGGCAGGCGGAGCGTCTGTCGCCGCCGACGATCGCAAATTTCAAGGGCCATCACCTCCACACCCCCAGTGTATTCCGCGCCCCGCGCGGCGGTGCGGAGAAAAGGACTTTACCATTCTCCCGCGCTATGGTAAGATGACAGGGAAATCAACAGGAAGGGGAAAGCGTTTGAAATGAGCAGAGCAGACGAGATCTTCATCCAAAACTGCAGGGACATCCTGGAGAACGGGATCTGGGACACCGACCGCGAGGTGCGCCCGCGCTGGGAGGACGGCAGCCCCGCCCACACCGTGAAAAAATTCGGCATCGTCAACCGTTACGATCTGAGCGAGGAGTTTCCGATCCTGACGCTGCGCCGCACCTACTGGAAGAGCGCGATCGACGAGCTGCTGTGGATCTGGCAGGCGAAGAGCAACAACGTTCACGATCTCCGCGCCCGCGTGTGGGACGCCTGGGCGGACGAGAACGGCTCGATCGGCAAGGCGTACGGCTATCAGCTCGGCGTGAAGCACCACTATCCCGAGGGGGACATGGATCAGGTCGACAAGGTACTCTGGGACTTGAAGAACAATCCCGCCTCGCGCCGCATCATGACCAACATCTACACCTTCGCCGACCTCAGCGAAATGGCGCTCTATCCCTGCGCCTATTCGATGACCTTCAACGTCAGCGGAAAGCGGCTCAACGCGATCCTCAACCAGCGCTCGCAGGACATGCTGGCGGCCAACAACTGGAACGTCGTGCAGTACGCGGTGCTCACGATGATGTTCGCCCAGGTCTCGGGCTTCGAGCCGGGCGAGTTCATCCATGTGATCGCCGACGCGCACATTTACGACCGGCACGTCCCCGTCATCGAGGAGCTGATCCGAAAGGAGCCGAAGCCGGCCCCGAAGTTCATCATCGACCCGGAGGTGAAGGACTTCTACGCCTTCACACGCGACAGTTTCAAGGTCGAGGGCTATGAGTACAACGAGTTCACCGGGAAGATACCGGTGGCGGTGTGAGGTGGGAAAATGGACGCGATCGTAGCAGTCTATTCCGATTGGGGCATCGGCGAGAACGGTTCGCAGCCCGTCGTGCTGCGCGGCGACCGCGCGCATTTCCGCGAATATACGCGGGACGCGGCCGTGATCGTCGGGCGCAGAACGATGGAGGACTTTCCGGGCGGACGGCCGCTCAAGGGCCGGCACAACATCGTCGTCACGCGCCGGGCGCTCGAGATCGAGGGCGCGGAGGTCGCGCACTCGACGGAGGAGGCGCTCGCCCTCGCCGCAAAATATGAAAAATGCTATGTCATCGGCGGCGCGAGCATCTTCCGCCAGTTCTTCCCCTGGCTCGACCAGGTGGAGATCACGAAGATCGCCCTCGCCCCGCCGTCGGACAGCTATTTCCCCGACCTCGACGCCGACCCCGACTGGGTCTGCGCCGAACAGGGTCCCTGGCAGGAGGAGGACGGCGTTCGCTACTGCTTCTGCACGTACGAAAGAAAGAAGGAGCATACGATGGAAGAAAAGCTTCGCGAATACGCGCGCCTGCTTGTCGAGGTCGGCGTGAATCTGCAGAAAGGCCAGACGCTGGTGATCTCCTCACCGGTGGACTGCGCACCCTTTGCGCGGCTTTGCGAGGAGGCGGCCTACGCCGTCGGCGCGCGCGAGGTCGCGATGAACTGGAGCGACGAGGCGAGCGCCAGAATGAAATACCTTTACGGCGCCGACGAACTCTTTGACACGGTGCCGGAGTGGGTCAAGGCCTTCAACAACGGCTACGCCGAGGAGGGCGCGTCCTTCCTCTCGATCATCAGCGGCGATCCCGAGGTCTTCAAGGGCGTCGATCCCGAGCGCATGCTGCGCGCCAGACGCGCCAACGGCAAGGCACTGGAGCCCTTCCGCACGCGTCTGATGGCCAACCGCAACGCCTGGTCTCTCGGCGCGATCCCCGCGGAGAGCTGGGCGAAGAAGGTCTTCCCGGACTGCGGCGCGGCCGAGGCGACGGACAGGCTCTGGGACGCGATCTTCAAGTCCGTGCGCATCACCGGCGCGGGCGACGCCGTGGAAAAATGGCGCGCGCATGAGGCGCTGCTCCGCGCGCGCGTCGAAAAGCTCAACGCCTGGCACTTTGAGAGCCTGCACTACCGCAGCGGCCTGGGCACGGACCTGACGGTGCGTCTGCCCAGGGAGCACCTCTGGGCCGGCGGCAGCAGCGCCACGCCCGAGGGCCTGCGCTTCATCGCCAACATGCCCACCGAGGAGATCTTCACCGCGCCGCAGCGCGACGGGGTCGACGGCGTGGTGTACGCCTCGATGCCGCTGGTTTACAACGGCAACATCATCGAGGGCCTCCGTTTTGTCGTCCGGGAGGGCCGCATCGTCGAGGCGCACGCCGACAAGGGCGAGGAGCTCCTGCTGACGGCGATCGACGTGGACGAGGGCTCACGCTACTTCGGCGAGGCCGCGCTCGTACCTTACGACAGCCCGATCCGCAATCAGGAGATCCTGTTCTACGACACGCTCTTTGACGAGAACGCCGCCTGTCATCTGGCCTTCGGCGACGCCTATCCCGAATGCGTCCGCGGCGGCGAGGAGATGAGCCGGGAGGAACTCGCCGCGGCGGGGCTGAACCACTCCGACGCGCATGAGGATTTCATGATCGGCACCGCCGACCTCTCCATCGTCGGCAGACAGGCCGACGGCACGGAGATCGAGATCTTCCGCGACGGCAACTTCGCCTTCTGAGCCCGAAAAGCCCCGCGGCGAAGAAGGGGTCGGTCCCCGCGTCCCGGGGGCGTGCGCCCCGGAAAACGGGCTTTGCGCCACGAAAAACGGCTGCTGCACAAAGAAGTGCAGCAGCCGTTATTATGCAGTTGAGGAAGGACCTTCCACCAGAAGCGTGCCGGGATAGTAGTGTGCCAGGATCTCCCGATAGTCCGCGCCCAAACGCGCCATTTTATCCGCACCGTACTGACTCATCCCGACGCCGTGGCCGAAACCGGTCACGGTGAAGACGAAGCCCTCGTCCGTGCGCTCGAGGGTGAAGGCTGTGGAGCGAAGGGAAAAGAGCGAGCGAAGCTCTGTTCCGCCGAGCTCCGTCCCGCCGAGTACGACCGAGGCGACACGCCCGCTCCCGTCGTGCCGCAGCGCGCCTATCCATGTATCCTCCGGTCCGGAGAAATCCGCCTCCGGGTGCGCGGAGAGAACCGTATCACGGAAATCAATAGGGCTGCAGCGGACGGTGCTGACGTAGTTCGGCACGTCCCGTTCGGTCTCGGGGCTGGAAACGCTGACGAGATACGGCACCGCGCTCCACACGTCGGCGCTGTTCTCCGTCGCCCCGGCGGAGGACGAATGAAAAGCCGCAAAGGCCGGCCGCCCTCCGGCGGCAAGATACTCTCCGTATGTACCGCCCACAGCGGCGGATATCGTTTGTTCGTTCGCATCAAAGGCTTCTCCCCATCTGTCCTTCAGCTTCTCGTCGCGCTGCCAGGCCTGGCAGCAGCGATAGTCCGTACAGACCTGCGCCTCGCCGTGCTTGGAGAAGGACGCGCAGTACAGCGCGTAGGTCCTCGCCGCCACGGCCTGCGCCCGGAGCGCCTCCGGGTGGAAGCTCGCGGGCATCTCCGCGGCCACGACGCCGCGCAGATAGTCCTGCATGTCCATCGTCCGGATCGTACCGTCCTCCATCAGCACGCGCAGCGTCTCCGCCGCGGGCGGGAGGGACTTGTCCTCCGCGGCGGGAAGGGAGGACGGAGAGGGGGGAGACGCCTCTTCCACCGCGGCCGCAGGCGTCGGATTTGTCTCCCGCGGCCTCTCCGCCGACTCCCTCCCGCCGAGATTGGCGAGAAAGGGCAGGCCTACCGCGATCAGCAGGGCAAAATAAGCGTACAGGATCGTCTGTTTCATGGCATCCTCTCCGCCCCGCGGGCGGCGCGCGGCCGTCCGGGAGGCTTGACTTGACTGTAAGGGGAAAAGAGGGTACAATACCTCTGCTATCATTCTATTAAAGCAGGTTGGAAAATATGCAAAAAGAAGCCTTGGAAAAAACCTGTTACGCGGCCGGCGCGGGCGCCTTCGGCGTGTTTCTCCGCTGGCTGCAGCTCCAGGTCGCCTTCAACGACGAGGGCCTTCCGGACGCCAGCGTCTTCAACGTGCTCGTGCCCCTCGCCATCCTGGCCGCGGGGACCGTCTTTTTCGTCTTTGTCCGCCGCTACCGCAAGGGCAGATACTACTTCGCCTCCGGCTTTAACGCGGCGCTGAAAAACGACGGGCTCGTCTATTCCGCGCTGCGCTGGGTCATCGGCGGGATCATGTGCCTCGGCGCGCTGCTGCTCTTCCTCAAGTGCGAAACGGACAAGAACGCGGGCTTTTACCGGGTGCTCTCGCTGCTTGGGCTGCTCGCGGGCGTCTCGTTCCCGATCGTTCTGGGCGAGGCGAATCAGGAGGCCGAGCCGCGCGTCAAGCTCGCCTGCGCCGCCTCCGCGGCGCCGATGCTGCTCTTCGCCTTTTGGCTGGTCACCTGCTACAAGATCAATTCGATCAACGGCGTGCTTTGGGCCTATGGAGTCGAGGTGGCGGCCTGCTGCGTGATCCTGCTGGCCTTCTTCCGCGTGGGCGGCTTCGCTTTCGGCGCGCACGACGGCTGGAGCAGTCTGATGCTCTGCATGCTCGGCGCTTTCCTCGCGATCGTGTGTCTGGCCGACGAGCGCTATATGGGCATGCAGCTCATGCTGCTCTCCACGGCGCTGATGCTGATGCTCTACGTCTGGATCCTGATCGTGAACATGCGCCGCAGAAAGGTCGACCCCCTCGCGGCCGCCGCGCAGGAGCCGGGCGGATTCGAGCGGCTGTAAAAAAACGCATACGGACAGGGCCGGCCGGGACGCAGTTCCCGGCCGGATGTTTTTCCCTTGACGCGCGGGCGGAAAAAGCGGGAGAAAAATGCTCTGCCGGATTGCCATTTTTGCCCGGCTGTGATACGATCGTCTTATCGGAAGCATGCTGTTTTACGGGAGGGAGTATCATGCTGAGCAAGCTGTTTTCCAGGCAGGAAGAGGAAGAGGAAGCGACCATCCGCCACGACGAGGCGGCCGCCTTCGGCGCGAGAGGCGACGACGAGCCGGAGGCCGTCCCCGACGTCGAGATGTCCTCCGAGGGTCTCGAAATGTCCGACGAGGGCGTGGAGATGTCCTCCGAGGGCGTTGAAATGTCCGACGAGGGCGTGGGAGATACCGGCGAGGGCGACGGCGAAGGAGACGGCGATGGCGGCGGAGACGGCGGCGGAGACGAGTGAGCTCCGCGCTCCTTCGGCCGCCGGATCCGCGCGGGCGCGCAGGCTCTCGCGGCCATGTAAGATTCTGTCTGCAAAAGGGTTTTGACGTATGACAAAGATTCTGTTTATCTGCTGGGGCAATATCTGCCGCAGCCCGGCGGCGGAACTGCTCTTCCGCGACATGGCGCGGCGCGCGGGACGGGAGGAGGACTTCCTCGTCGACTCCGCGGGCGTCAGCGACGAGGAGGAGGGAAACGGCATCTATCCGCCGATGCGGAAGCTGCTCGAGGCGCGGGGGATCGACTGCTCGGAAAAGCGCGCGCGCCCTCTCCGCCCCGGGGAGGCGGAGGACTTCGACCTGCTCGTGTGCATGGATGAGCTGACCATCGGGCGCACGCGGCGTCTCGTCGGCCCAGCGGGGGAGGGAAAGATCCGCAACCTGCTCGACTATGCGGGCGAGACGGGCGCGGAGATCGACGACCCCTGGTACACGCGCGAGTTCCACCGCGCGCTCTACGAGATCGAAAAGGGCTGCCGCGCCATGCTGGACGCCCTTGACGGGTGCGTGACGCTCGACCTCTCCGCCTGTGCGGACCGCAGGGCGCTCTATGCCGAGCTGCGTGAGAAAATGGGCTGGGAGGACTGGTACGGCGGGAATCTCGACGCACTTTGGGACGTCCTCACGGGCCTTCCCCACAAGGGGAGGCGCTTCCGCCTGCGGATGCCGCCGGAGGACAGTCCGATCGCGCCCTATGCCGGGAGGGTGCGCGAGGTCTTCCGCGAAGCGGGCGCATTGGAAGAATGAAGAACAAAGAAGCAGGAGCTGTGATGATTCACAGCTCCTGCTTCTTTTCTTTTTTTATTCCCCGTCTGAGCTCTCGTCCGCGAGCGAAGCGAACTGCGAGGCGATCGCGCCGAGCTTTTCGTCGAGGTCGGCGGGCAGCCCGTCGGTCGGGACGTCCCCCTCCTCGCCGAGGGCGCGCAGAAAACGCTGCCACTCGCCGTCGAGCGTGCGGATCGAGGAGAGATACTGCTCGCGCAGGTTCATATAAAAGTCGCGCACATGCGCCACAGCGTCCTGCTCGCGCTGCGCGCAGCTCTCGATCGCCTGACGCTGCCGCGTCTCGGCCTCGGCGCTCAGACGCGCGGCCGTCTCCTTTGCCTCTGCGACGATGCGGTCGGCCTCGTCCTGCGCCTCGACAAGGATCTGCTGGGCGATGGTCTTGGCCGAGAGGATTGCCTCGCCGATCTCGGCCCGGCCGTAGGACAGGCTCTCGAGCTTCTCCTGCAGCGAGGCGTTTTCCGCGACGAGCTGCGCCGCGCGCCGGTGGAGCTCCTCGATGACGGTCTCGACGCGCGAGGCGTTATAATACTTTTTCTTGGCGATCTCCAGACCGAGCGAGTGAAGATATTCCGGATCCAGGGCCATACGCCCACCTGCTTTCGATGCGTTCTTTTTCGGAGTGATGCTCATTATAGCAGATTGCCCCCTCCGATTCAATCCCGGAATGAGAAGGCGAAGAAAAAAACAAAAGCGGTATGGAATTTTTCGGCGCAATCTGCTATACTTTTTCCATTAAGATCGCGGAAAGCGAGGCTGATCGTTATGAGTGACAATCGTCCGGAAGGCAGAAAGCAAAACGCGCAGGGCGGCGGCTCCGGTCTTTACCGGCGCGGCGGCGGGCTGAACACCGGCCCGGTCGGCCGCGGCAGCGGCAAGCCCGGCCAGGACGCGGGACAGGGCGGCTTCCGTGAAACCGGCGGGGGCGGGAATTACAACGGCCGCCGCGGCGGCGGAAAAAGCCCGATCGCCATTATCGTCATCGCGCTGATCGCCCTGCTCTTTGGCGGAAAGGGCGGACTTTCCGGTCTACTCGGCGGCGACGGCGGACTTTCCGGTCTGCTCGGCGGCGGCACGGCCCAGGAGCCCTCCGCCTACGTCCAGACCACGCCGAGACCCACGCAGAAGCCGAGCGCAGCGAATCCGGCGGCCCCGGCCGCCGTGTCGGGCATCAGCCAGTCGATGCTCGAGAGCCTGCTCGGTTCCTCGACCCAGTCGAGCTGGAGCGAGCCGGCCAACGTCTCGACCCTGTCGGAGACAGTCGCCTCCGGCTCGCGCGAGAAGTTCACGAAGCTCCGCGGCAAGGGCAAGGACACGGTCACGATCATGGTCTACATGTGCGGCACCGACCTGGAGGCCAAGGGCGGCATGGCGACGAAGGACCTGCTCGAGATGACCAGGGCCACGCTCGGCGACAAGGTCAATCTGATCGTCTACACCGGCGGCTGCACGAGCTGGAGAAACAACGCGGTCAGCGACCGCACCAACCAGATCTACCAGGTCACGAATGGCCAGCTCAAATCCCTGCAGTCGAACGCGGGCAACGTCTCCATGACCGATCCCGACACCCTTTCGGACTTCATCAGCTTCTGTGAGAAGAACTTCCCCGCCACGCGAAACGAGCTGATCCTCTGGGACCACGGCTCGGGCTCCGTCACGGGCTTCGGCTATGACCAGAAGTTCCCCACCTCCGGCTCCTTGTCCCTCGCGGGGATCAAGAAGGCGCTCGACGACGCGGGCGTGTACTTTGACTTCATCGGCTTCGACGCCTGCCTGATGGGCACGCTCGAGAACGGCCTCATGCTCTCCGACCGCGCGGATTACCTCATCGCCTCGGAGGAGACCGAGCCCGGCACCGGCTGGTACTACACCGACTGGCTCTCGGCGCTCGGGGCCAATACCTCGATCCCGACCGCCGAGCTCGGCAAGCGGATCGTCGACGACTTCGTCCGCTTCTGCAGCCAGAGCGCCTCCGGCCAGTCCGCGACGCTCTCGGTCGTCGATCTCGCGGAGCTCGCGCACACCGTCCCGCCGCGCTTCCGCGACTTTGCCGAATCGATCAGCGGCATGATCGCCGAAAAGGAATACCGTGAGGTCTCGGCGGCGCGCAGCAACACGCGCGAATTCGCCCGCTCGACCGCGATCGACCAGATCGATCTCGTGCACTTCGCGCTGAACATCGGCAATGACGAGGGCCGCTCCCTGGCCGAGGCCGTGCGCGGCGCGGTGAAGTACAACCGCACTTCCTCCAATATAAACAACGCCTACGGCGTTTCGATCTATTTCCCCTACCGCAAGCTCGCGAACGTCGATAAGGCCATCAAGACCTACAACGCCATCGGCATCGACGAGAGCTACTCGCAGTGCATTCGCGACTTTGCCTCGATCGAGACCTCCGGCCAGGTCGCCTCGGGCGGCAGCACGAATCCTTACTCCTCGCTCTTCGGCAATCTGGACCCCTACGGCCTCTACGGCTCGTCCGGCAGCGGCTACGGCTACGGCGGCTCGTCGTCCGGCGCGTCGAGCGGCAGCGGTTCCTATACCAGCCCCTACGGCTCGTCGGGCGGTTCCTACAGCGCGTCCGACAGCACGGAACTGATCAGCGCGCTGCTCAACGCTTTCCTCGGCGGCGACACGAGCTCGATGCCCGGGCTCTCCTCGGGCGGTACGCAGTATCTCTTCGGGCGCTCGATGCCCGTCGAGGACACCGCCGAATACATCGCGGCCAACCGCTTCGACCCCACCGCGCTCGTCTGGACGAAGAGCGCCGGGGGAGAGGACGTGCTCGTGATGAGCGAGGAGCAGTGGGCGCTCGTCAACGCGTTGGAGCGCAACGTCTTCTTCGACGACGGCGAGGGCTATCTCGACCTCGGGCTCGACAACGTGTTCGCGTTCGACGAAAGCGGCTCTCTGCGCGTGCCGCAGGAGATCGCCTGCGTGACGATCAACGGCCAGTACGCCGCCTACTATCACGAATACACGACCGGCAGCGGCGCGGAGCGCGTCGATACCGGCTATGTGCCCGTCCTGCTCAACGGCGATCGGGCCGAGCTGATGCTCTCCTTCGACGCGGACGGCAACGGAAGCGTCGTCGGCGCGCGCTTCGTCTATGCCGACGGCGAGACCGAGACCGTCGCCAAGAGCTTTGAAACCCTCTCGGACGGCGACAAGCTGGACTTCCTCTGCGACTACTACGGCTACGACGGCGAGTATAATAACACCTATAGGCTCGGCGAGCAGATGATCGTCCGGGGCGAGCCGGTCGTGCGCGATGCCTTCCTCCCGAGCGGCGGCGTGCAGATCCTCTATCGCTTTACCGATCTCTTCGCGCAGCACTACTGGTCGCTGCCGCTCGAGCGATGAAAAGGGCGGAAGGGGGAGAGGCATGAGCATCCCGACCATCTTCAGCTATCTGTTCCTCTCGCCGAAAGCGATCCTGATCGCGGCGGCGGTGATCCCCGCGGCGGTGCTGATGATCTTCGTCTACCGCAAGGACCGCATCGAAAAGGAGCCGGACTGGCTGCTGCTGCAGCTTGTGCTGTTCGGCGCGCTCGCGACGCTGCCAGCCGTCCTGGCCGAGAGCTTCGGCTCCGGCGTGCTCTCGGCGGCGTTCGGGGACCGCGGCGATACGCAGGCCTATGACTTCTGGATGTTTTTCGTCGTGGTCGGCCTGTCGGAGGAGCTCTTCAAGTACCTCGCCATGCGCTGGCGGACCTGGCGCTCGCCGCATTTCAACTGCCGCTTTGACGG
This sequence comes from uncultured Clostridia bacterium, assembly GCA_947167725.1. Lineage (GTDB taxonomy): Bacteria > Bacillota > Clostridia > Oscillospirales > Oscillospiraceae > Limivicinus. The sequence continues at coordinate 15,878 of CAMVJF010000013.1, forward strand.
CGTGGTCTACGCGGTTTTCGTCTCGCTGGGCTTCGCCCTGGCCGAAAACATCGGCTATGTGCTGCTCTACGGCTTCGGCGCGGCGGTGGCGCGCGCGATCACGGCCGTCCCCGGCCACGCGAGCTTTGGCGTGTTCATGGGCGCCTGCTACGGCTTTGCCAGACGCGCCGCGAACAGCGGAGCGTACGGCGCGAGCCGCTTCTGGCGCTGGCTCGCCGTGCTGCTCCCGGCGACGATCCACGGCTGCTACGACTATATCGCGGTCGGCGCCGACGGCGGCGTGACCGAGTCCTTCCTGGTCTTTGTGGCGGTGGTGTTCCTCGCGGCGCTGGTGCTGCTGCGCAACCTCTCGCGCACCGACCGCTTCCTCCCGCGCAACGGCGAGAACTACCCGTACTGACCGAAAAAAAGAGAAAACGCCGCCGCGGAACTCTCGTTCCGCGGCGGCGTCTTTATGCCGAAAGATTATTCCTTGAAGGAGATCCTGATGCTGTCGAGCAGCTCGCGCAGCTCCTCGCCCCCGGCCAGCTCCTCGATCGTCTGATCGCAGCCCTCCGCGCGCAGCAGCGTGAGCAGGAGGTAGCTGTATTCGTCCACGGGCAGGCAGAAGCAGACGCCGTCGCCCTCGCGGTAGCGGAAGCCCTCGAGCGAAGCGAAGGACACGGGGGCATAGTGCGCGTACTTCTTTTGCGCGGCCTCGCCGATGAGCGCAAAGTCCTCGCCCTTATAGAAGGAGGCGTACTCCATCTGCATCGAGAAGTCCTCGCCGGAGATCACGGCGACGTGGGAGTCGCTGGAGAAGCAGAGGAAATCCTCGCCGATCACGTCGAAGCCGAAGCGCAGCGCGTCGTAGTCGAGCTTTACCTCCACGGTGCGGGCGTCTTTGAAGCCGGAGACGAAGCTGTACTCGCCCGTTTTCATCTGCACCTCGCGCGGCGCGCTCTTTTTCGTCCCGGCGCTTGCCTTCGGTGCGGGCTCGTCCTTCTTCTTCAGCAGCAGGGCGGCGGCGGCGCCCGCGGCGGCCAGCGCGCCGAGCGGCGCGATGATTTTCCATTTGTTCATGGCGTTCCCTCCGTTTTCTGTCGTTGACACCACTATACCATGATGCGCGGCAATTGGCAACGCCTTACTTGCTCGCGTCGGCAGGAGGGGCGCTCTGGGCGGCGAGCTTCGCCTGACGCTTCGCGGCGCGACGGCGGCGGATACGGCGGACGAGCAGCACGACGAGGAAGACCACGACGCCGAAGATGATCAGCGCGGGCAGGGCCTCGAGCAGCCAGAGCAGCAGATCGCGGAAGAACTCG
>CAMVJF010000014.1 GCA_947167725.1 uncultured Clostridia bacterium
GGGGAAGCCTCGACGTCGGCGAGCTGAAGACCACGCCGAAGGGCACCGCGCTGGCCGATCCCCTCACCTATCAGTCCAACCAGAGTGATATCTTCGTCGGCGGCGATTGCTACACCGGCCCGAAATTTGCTATCGACGCGATCGCAGCCGGCAAGGAAGCCGCGATCTCGCTGCACCGCTTCGTACACCCCGGCCAGACGCTGACCGCCGGCCGCGACCGCAGACACATCACGGCGCTGAACAAGGAAAAGGCCATGATCGACGTCTCGAGCTTCGACCGCGACCACCGTCAGCTCCCCGGCTACAACGAAGCCAAGGCCAAGACCTTCTCCGACGCGCGCGTCACTTTCACCGAAGAGCAGGTCCGCAAGGAGACCGCCCGCTGCCTCGGCTGCGGTGCGACAAAGGTCGACGAGTACATGTGTATCGGCTGCGGCCTGTGCACGACGCGATGCAAGTTCGACGCGATCAAGCTCAAAAAGGTCCGCAACTGGGAGGCCGGCTCCTTCGAGACCATGCCGATCAAGGTCGCGGAGGGTCTCGTCAAGCGTACCGGCGGCATCGTCCGCAAGGCCATCTCCGGCAAGAAGTAATGCACGAGCTCGGTATTTGTGACGCGCTGCTCAAGATGGTGGATAAGATTGCCAAAGACGAGCAGTTAGACGGGATCAAAAAAATCACCGTCGAGGTCGGCACGCTCTCCGGCGTTGTGCCGAGGTATCTTGAGGACTGCTGGACCGCGGTCGTGGACGGCACGGCCTATCTCGACACGGAGTTCGTCGTTGAGGTGATCACAGGCAAGGCGAAATGTTTTGATTGCGGTGAAGAATTTGATGCCGGGATCAACGACAAGCTTATCTGCCCCCACTGCGGCGGCAACAGGCTCATTCCGATCTCGGGGCGCGATCTGACGCTCAAGGAAATAGAAGCCATCTGAACCGACTCCCTCCGCTTTTCGCGGAGGGAGCTTTCTTTTTGACACGCCGCTTGCCTTGGACGGAAAGAGGGATTATACTGATCGCATGATTCTCTTATCTCGGAGGAGCTTTGATGGAACTTTACTCACATCCATACAAACTCAAGAGCCGCGATGTAAACCGGTTTGAGCGACTTCGTCCCTCACAGCTGTTCGAATTGATGCAGGAGGCCGCGACCGAGCATTCCGAGCTGCTCGGCGCCGGGATCCGCGAGATCAGGACGCGAAATCTCATGTGGGTACTCGTCCGGCAGTATGTGGAGATCACGCGGATGCCGCGCTACGGCGAGGAAGTCATGATAGAGACCTGGCCGACCAAAACCGTTCACTCCCTCTATCCGCGCTTTTACAGGATCCTCTCGCAGAGCGGCGAGACGCTGATCGCGAGTTCCGCGATCTGGACTCTCGCGGACATGAAGGAGCGCGTGCTGGTCCCCGCCTCCCGTTCCGGCGTCGACTTCGGCTTTGAGGCCAGAGGCTGTGAGATCGCCCTGCCCTCTCCGATACGGCGCTTTGAGACCGACCGCTCGGTCGACTTCACCGTTCCGTTCAGTTATATCGACATGAACGGGCACATGAACAACACGCGCTATCTCGATCTGGCGGACAATCTTTGTCCCGCCGCGCAGGAGGGACGCGAGCCGAAGCGGATCCGCGTGGAGTATGCCGCCGAGCTTCTCTGCGGCCGGGAATACACGCTGCATTACGCCTGGGACGGAAAGCGTTTTCTCCTCAACGCGGGCGACGAAAAATCCCTGTTCCGCATCTCGGAGGAGTACTGAAGCCGAAACCGGCGATTATTTGCCGTTCTTTTTTGTTGACATAACGCATTGTCCTGCAAAAGGGACAGTGTATTTGCTATCATGGGGTCAGAAACAGAAAAGGAGAATCAGCCCCATGAAAAGCACACTTGAACAGCTCACGCTTGATACGCAGTTTCTCAGCGCCTCTCTCCTACCGCTCGGGCTTTTGCTCGGAGTCGTATTCGCAGTATTCCTGTAGGAACTTGCGGCACGCAGCCCGTCTATGCCTCCTTTGTCGCTCATAAGCTGTACAAAGGAGGCTTGCTTATGGTGGATATTCGACTGGTCGCGCGGCGATACAGGAAACAGCTTTCCATTCTGGGTACAGCGCTTGCGGCAGCGCTGATTCTGTGGACGGTGAACAATCCCGCGATCGTAGGCGCTTCCGCGACAAAGCGGGAGCTGCCGATCTACAGCGTTGAGAGAGAGGGCAAATACGTCTCGCTCAGCTTCGACGCCGCCTGGGGCAACGAGGACACGGGAACGCTGATCAACATACTGAACAGTTACGGAGTCAAAGCGACCTTTTTTGTCGTCGGCGACTGGGCGGAGAAGTATCCCGAGTCGGTCAAAGCGCTTTACGACGCTGGTAATGAGGTCATGAGCCATTCGTCGCATCATTCTCATTTTTCAATGATGAGCGCCGACGAGATCGCAGCCGATCTGCGTGAGGCCAACCGCAAGATCTCGTCGAGGACCGGCGTGGAGCCGACGCTCTTTCGCTGTCCGTACGGAGAGTATGACGACCATGTGATCCAGACAGTCAAAAGCCTTGGAATGACCGCGATCCAATGGTCGGTCGACAGTCTCGACTGGAAGGGCATCAGCGCGGATGAGATCTATTCGCGCGTGATGAAAAAAGTGGAGCCGGGCAGCATCATCCTGTTCCATAACGCGGCGGATCACACGCCAGAGGCTCTCCCCCGCATCATCGAATCCCTGCAGCGGGACGGCTACACGATCGTTCCGATATCGGAGCTTCTTCTGGACGGAGAATACCGGATCGACCATACCGGGAGGCAGATCGCAGCGGTAAAAAACTATCCCGAGATGCAATGAATCGCGCCGGGCGGTGACGCCCGGCGCAATCTTTTTCGTTTTTTTATTCGTCCGATACATGGATTTCCCGGATCCGACACTCCTGCCCGGAGAGGATCTTTTTTTCAAAGCTCCCGCAGTTCGGGCAGTAGCCTCGGTTGTCGACGACATTGAAGATCTCGTCGCATTCCTCGCATTCGGCAAGGCCCGGAACCGTTTCGATCACGAGAGCTGCGCCTTCAAGCGGAGTTCCCTCGGCAACGGCTGGAAATACTTTTTCCAAATACTCCGGGATCACGAGCGAGAGTTCGCCGCAGTCGACGACGATCTCCCTGATACCGCTGATCGCGCTCTCTTTCGCGAAATCCAGGACCGTGTCCTTGATCTGTCTTGCGATACCGATCTCATGCATCTTATTTCCCAAGCTTCCCGATATGCTTGACGGCGATGCGGCCGGTCTTCTTTGGCACGCTTGCGACAATACGGCCGAGCGTGGTGAAATAGGGCTGGTTATCCGCGTCGAGCACCTTTTCGAGATGGATTGCGTCGAACTTGCAATGGATGGTGCAAACGCCGCAGCCGACGCACATGAACTCGTCCACGACGGCCATGCCGCAGCCGAGGCAGCGGGCGCATTCCTTTTTCATCTGCTCCTCGGTAAAACTCACTCTTTCATCCGAAAAGCTAAGCGCACGCGTCTCATGATATCCGGGCGCCTGCCTCTTATCGCGATCAAAACTGCCAATGGAAATCTTCACGCTCCGGCGGTCAAGCTCCTTATAGTCGCGGCGGTCGCGGCCAAGGTCGAGCGTCTGGCCTTCGTGGACGAAGCGGTGCAGGGAGATCGCCGCCTGCTTGCCAGCGGCGATCGCGTCGATGGCGAACTTCGGTCCCGTACAGACGTCGCCGCCCGCAAAGATGTCCTTCTGTGCGGTCTGCCATGTCATCGCGTCCGCTTTGACGGTCCCCTTCTCCGTGCGTTCCAATGCGCCGGTGTCGAGCTTGCCCCAGTCGATCTTCTGTCCGACGGCGGCGATCACGCTGTCGACCGGGAGCGTCTCGAACTCGCCTGTCCCGATCGGTCTCCGCCTGCCCTTCTCATCCGGCTTGCCGAGCCTCATGCGCTCATAACGAACCGCGCTTACCTTCCCGTCCGCCCCGATGATCTCGGCCGGAGCGGAGAGGAACAGGAACTTCACGCCTTCCCGCTCGGCCTCGGAAACCTCCTCGGCATCGGCGGGCATTTCCTCGCGGCTGCGGCGATAGAGCACAAACGTCTCCTTCGCGCCAAGTCGAAGCGCAGTACGACAAACATCAACCGCAACATTTCCGCCGCCAATAACGGCGCAGCGCGTTCCGATATCCGGCTTCTTGCCAAGATTGACCTGCCGCAGCAGGTCGACGCCTCCCCAGACGCCCGCGAGCTCCTCGCCCGGGACGCCGAGCGGAGCGCTCTTCTGGGCGCCGATCGCGAGATAAAAGCCCTTGTATCCTTCGGCTCGAAGCTGCTCGATCGTCAGGTCCTTACCGATCTCGACGCCGCAGCGAAACTCTACTCCCATAGCGCGCAGGACGTCGATCTCGGCATTGAGCACGTCTTTCTCAAGACGGAAGCTCGGGATACCGAGCACGAGCATCCCGCCGGGCTTTTCTTCCTTCTCGAATACCGTCACGGGATAGCCTTTCTGCGCGAGGAAAAAGGCACAGCTCAAGCCGGCCGGGCCGGCGCCGATAATTGCGATCTTCTCGCTGTAAGGCTTACCGGTCTGGTTGAGCATCTGCGGGATATATCGGTTATCCTCTTCAAGCTCATGGTCCGCGATGAAGCGCTTAACCTCGTCGATCGCCACCGACTCATCCACGCTCGCTCGCAGGCATGCCTGCTCGCAGGGCTTATGGCAGATGCGTCCGCAAACGGCCGGAAAGGGGTTTTCCTTTTTGATCAGCTCGAGCGCTTCCCGATAGCGGCCCTGTGAGGCAAGCTTCAGATAGCCCTGTACGGCGATATGAGCCGGACAAGCCGTCTTGCACGGCGAAGTGCCGCTGTCCGTAATGTCGCTTCTCGTGCTGCGATAATCCGGCCTGTATTGATCTTTGCCCCAAAGAAGCGTGTTGCGCGGCGTCTCGTCCGGGCGCGGGATCGAACTCGGGGCGTCGCAAAGCTTCTGCCCGAGCTTCACCGCGTTCACCTGGCAGTTTTCTACGCACTGTCCGCAGGCAACGCATTTGTCCCGGTCGACCCGGGCAATATAGTTCGAACGCACGGCGTCCGGCGCGCGGAAATAGGTCGCTATACGCAGCGCAAAGCAGCTGCAGCCGCAGCAGTTGCAAATCGCCGTGGCCTCCTCGTATCCGGGCGCGACATTCAACTCATGCACGAGCCCGTTGTCCTCGGCGCGTTTGAGGATCTCAAGGGCCTCCGCCTTGTCGATCATGCGGTGATCTCCGTGCTTGACGTAGTTGATCGCATTGTCGTTGAGGTACATGCACATGTCCTCTTCGAGATGGCCGCAGCCCTCGCCCATCAGGCGGCGGGAACGCCGGCAAGAGCAGGGGCCGACCGAGATCGCTCTCGCCTTCTCGACCAGGCTGACGACCTCGTCGTAGCTCGCCCTTCTCGAATTGTTCTCGATTGCGCTCTGAACGGGGATCACGCGCATCATGTTCATGCCGGCGTCCATAAAAGGTGCCAGCATCGAGACCTTGCGCCGCGTATACTCCTCAAAACACTCGCCGAGAACGGGATATTTCTCGCACTGCTCACGGACCGAGAGGATGCCTTCCATGATGCCGGGAACCCAGATCGGGTAATAATAGTAAGTCACCCCGTCGCGAATGCGGATCCTTACGATACCGGCATAACAGAGCTTGTCAAGCTGCTCCTGCGTAAACTCTACCGATTTCTTCGCTCGGCGCGCGACGTCCGCCGCGGTCCTGTTTTCCTCGAGATGCAGATGCATCATGACCTCACACATGTCGTCGTCCACGATGGGATCGAGGATTCGATACTCCGGATCCTGATAACCGAGACCGGTATAGGTCATGCTCTCAAGGCTGATTTTCGTCGCCAGACGCAGGATATTTGGTCTTTTTGCCATATTGTCACCTCTTATTCGATTTCGACGACGCCGTTTTCCTTGACCTCGACCGTCATGCCGTCCTTCACGGCGGAAAGGAACTCTTCTCCAAGGCGGTCAATGACGGGCATTTTCGCGTCGGTCCAGTAAGCTGCGAGGATCGCGCCGGCGGCGGCCAACGAGTCGATGTGTTTGGAAAACAGCATGCAGGCAGGCTGCTTGCCCGTTGCACAGACGGTATACAGCGCCATGCCGCCGGTCGTGGATCCGATCGTCTCGGGCAGGCAGAGAGCCTTTCCGAGCATGGACTTCTGATAAAGGTCGGGGTTGTTCTGATCGCTGCACTTGACGGCTTTATCTCCCAGCAGCATCGGAGTCTGATAGCTGGCAAGGGTGTTAAAGCCACCGTGACTGACGAGCGCTTCCGCCCTGCACGTGCCGGGTGTGATCACGCGGCCCTGAAACGTCTTTTTCATCTCACATACGCCCCCTTTATTTCAGACCTGTGATCATGCGGAGGATCTCGGCCTCGGGATAGAATCGTGCGCTGGAATAGGTGCGCAGCTTGTTTGAGGAAGTGATCACCGGCATGGACTTGCACAGAGGATTGTTCATATACATCAGCGGGCAGATCGAACTGGTCACAACGCCGTAGCGTTTCAGGCGATCGGCGTACTCCGTCTTTTCAAAGGCTCTCAGTACGGCTGGAGCGGCAGTGAATACCGTCGGGATAACGATCTTCCTGTTCCCGGCTTCTTTGAGCGCTTCTTCGACTTTCAGCGTCCAATCGGTCAGCTGGCTGAGCGTCATGTGCGGGCAGCCCATGAAGCAGAGTTTCGGCTTGGCCGCGAGGTCTTTCCAGATACAGGGATAACTGTTTTTCACGCGCTCGATCTCCGCGTCGTCCACAACATATACCGGCGCGCCCTCGCGGATCAGCGTCTCGCCGTGTTCTACGGCCTCGGGCGTCAGGTTTTCGATATGGTACAATCCGACGGAACCGTTGGAGGCCGTGGCCGCGCCGAAATCCTTCAGATAAGTACAGGCGGCGTCGTTCAGTTCCGCGCCGAGCCATCGATCAAGGCCTTTCACATAGGGGACCTGCTCAAGCACCTTCATCCCGACCGCCGAGCCGAAAAGCTGCGCATCGGGGAGCTTGCTCGTACGCAGTTCTACGATCCAGTCTGCCCTGCGTCCGTCGTCGGTCAGCAGGCCGAATTCAGGAACGCAGCCCGCGATGGAACCAAAGAGCTCGATGATTCCTGAGTTGCGGTTGCAGCGGGCGCCGAGTACGGAGTTGGCATATACGACAGCGGAGCTCTCCGCCCAGGAGAGGATATCTCCGCGTCTGGGAGTATTGCCCACCTCAGGCAGATAGCAGGTACAGGTATATGCGTCATCCGACAGGATCCCGAAGCTCCTGAGCTGCTCTTCGTATCTTCCCTGCTGGCTGTACATGAAATCAAAAATAAAGTTCTGCAGGAGATTGGCCGGGACGTTTTTCTTGTCGACCGGTCTGGGATCCGCGGAAAATGCCTGATGGCTGACTTCTCCGTCGGAGAGGATCTTGTCATAAAGCTCATAGATCGGCTTCATGATGCCGAGACCGAAGCTGATGACCGTATGGCCGTACTCGCCCGTGATGGGCACCATGCGTTCGGCGTCGAACGCTTCACCGTAGGCGACCAGCGTCTGCATCACACGCGCCATGGTCTCCCCGCGCGCACCGTCAAAAATCTCCTGTTGTTCCTTTGTTAATTGCAAACGGCTCCCTCCTTCCGTTTTCAAAGGCAGCCGCAGAGGGCGATGATTGCGCTCTGCGGCTGCATGGGCTTCTGCTTATTTATGCTGATACTGACCCGGGACCTCGACGACCACATCGGAAAGCGGGAAAGTCGAGCAGGGATGGATATAGCCGAATTCCTTGTCAGCCTCCCGGCGTCCGTCCGTCTTTTCGGGAATAAAGACCTCGCCGGAAATCAGGCGGGAGCGGCACCATCCGCACTCGCCGCTGCGGCAGCGCGAGGGCGTACAGAGTCCCGCACGGTCAAAGGCGGTCAGCAAAGGCTCGGACGAAGAAACCGGGATCGTATACTCCTTGTCATGGATCGTGACCCTGGCAAGATAGGTTTTCGCGTGCGCCCCTTCTGGATAGCCCGGCTGGTTCCAGGGATCCTTGATCATGCCAAAGAGCTCACGTCTGACATGCTTGCGGTCAAGGCCGAGCTGTTCAACGACGCCGTCAAGGAAATTGTACATTGCCTGCGGGCCGCACATGAAAACGGTATACGGCGCTCCCGCCGCGTACTTTTTTATCAACTCCGCCGAAAGGAAGCCATGCTCAAAGCCCTCCTTCTCTTCGTCGGAGAGGACATGGACAACGTGGACCTTGTCACAGGCCGCCGAGATCTCGTCGAGCTCAGCGCGATAAAGGATATCCTTCTCCGTCCTTGAGCCGTAGAGGATCGTCAAATCAAAGTCCTCGTATCCGTCGCGGATGGCGTAGGCCATGCCGACAAAAGGCGTGATGCCAGAGCCGCCCGCCAGAGCCAACACCTTCTTTTCGTCGCGCAGCGGCTCGTAATACAGATGCCCCTGCGGCGCGGAAATGCTGATTTCCATGCCCGGCTTCCACTTATCCTGGATGAATTTGGAGATGAATCCGTCGTCCTCGACACGCTTGACGGTGATATCGTATTCGCCCTTCCAGCTTCTCGCCGGACTGCCGCAAAGAGAATAGGAACGCGTAGTGGTGCTCGCGTCGGCATCAACGGAGATGCTGATATACTGTCCGGCGCGGAAGGGTGCGAGAGCCTTTCCGTCAAGGCTTTCGAGCGTGACCGTTACGGCGTCCGGGCCGTTGGACCGCATGGCCTTGATGCGGACATCCTGACGGCGCGGATGCATAAACTCGGCCTTTTCATTCGTCACATAGCTCTTCGGCAGCTCTTTGGGCTGCAGTTTTTCGATTGCTTCCCGACGCGTTTTGGCAAGGTTTTTGAATTTCAACATATCCAAAGCGCCGATCAGGCTGACTTTAACCTTTAACGCCATGTTCAGATCCCCTCCTCTCTCATTTCACCGATCGTCAGCTTGGCGATGGTATCACCGCTGAAGATTGCGGAATTAAAGCCGTCGCCGCGGATACTCGAAGCGCCGACGAATTTCAGTCCTTTGAGCGGGTATTCCTCACGCATCATCATCATGCGCGGCATCATGCTGTCCCAGTCGCGGAGCTCGTAGCCGTATGCCGCGCCCTCCGGGACGCTCGCATAATGGCAGAAGGTCCAGGGCGTTGCGATCTCGATCTCCTCGATATAGGGACGGATCACGATGCCGGTCTTCTCCTCGAACCAGTCGATCATCTCCGAGGCGACCTTCTCCTTGGTCCTCACAGAGTCCTTCGGGTCGATCTTGCGCCAGCAGTCGCCGGTATAGGTCGTCGTCAGCGAAACGATGCAGGTCCCCTCGGGGCTGGCCTTGGGGTTGACCACGTTATAGCATAGGGCAATGTTGAAGTGGTTGGTATCGATGTTCTTGAGATTGTTGTACTCTTTGGCGCTGTCAGCGCTCGAGGGCAGGAAGTAGCTGTAATCGTGCATGCCGAGCTCCTCGGCGGTCTTGTTCAGGCCCATGTAGACCACGAACATGCGCGCGGAGAAGGGGCGGTTTGGAAGCAGCTTCTTGTCGCGCAGCGGGACTAGCCGGTCCGGCACCATGTTGGCGTAAACCGTCGTGGGGCTGGCGTTGCAAAGGACATAACGGGTATCGATCACGCCGCTCGTCGTGCGGACGCCGCAGACGCGGTCGTCGTCGTCAAAGAGGATCTCCTCGGCACGGCAGTTGAGCCAGAGCGTGCCGCCCATCGCACGGAAGCGCTCGGCCAGGCCGGTCGTCAGCTCGTTGCTGGTTTTTTCGGGAATCCATGCGCCGTGATTGACGTACAAACAGACCATGTTCACATACTGCACGAAGCTCAGATGATCCGCGTCCACGCCGAGGTAACCCCAATAAGTGTTCATGATGTCCTGCGCAAGGGGCGGCATCTTGAGCGCCATAAAGACCTTGTTCACCGGATAGGCGGCGGTGCGAAGATAGTTGGGATACTTCTCCTGCAGGACCTTGGAGTCCGGCTTGCCGCCGGAAGCGGTCAGGTAGTTTCCTGCTTCGAGCGTTTCGGCGCCGAGATCGAAGAATTTGGTGACAGACTCGCGGCAGCCGGGCACGTACTCCTCCATCTTATTGATGAAGTTCTCTCTGCCGGACGGGAGCGTAGCGTCGATCGGCGTTTTTCCGTCGCTCGCCGTGGTGATCACGCGGAAGTTGTCCGGGACCTGATACCAATTGATATCCAATCCGTACTCGTCCACGATGGTTTTGCGGCAGTTGCCCGGGTTCTCTGCACTGCCGAACTCGCAGAGCTCGTGCAGCGCAGTCTCAAACTCGAAGCGGCCTCTACGGAAGCTGGATGCGACGCCGCCCGGGAGATTGTGCTGCTCAACAAGCAGCGTTTTCTTGCCGGCCTTCGCCAACCGGCAGGCAGCCGCGAGCCCTCCGTTGCCGGCTCCGATGACTACGGCATCAAACTTTGGCATAAGCGTTTCCTCCTTTATGATTTGTTTTGAGAATCTGGTATTACCACAAGGCTTTTATAGATTAATCTTAGGTTTTATTTGAATCGTTTGTCAAGCAAAGCGAGACGAATTCCGATAAATTCGTCATTATAGTACTTTTTAGCCTTGACACATCAGCGCAACGACAATAAAATACTGTTCGTGGTCTTTGGTATGACCACGAACAGCTAAAGGAAGTGAAGATATGGGCTTTACCAAGATTTCGGCTCCCTCTTTATCCGATCTGTTTGTACATCAGATCGAAAACATGATCTTGTCAGGCGAGCTTTCTGTCGGAGAGCAGCTGCCTCCGGCGCGGGAGCTTTCCATCAAAATGGGCGTGTCGCGTACGGTCATCAGCGCGGGACTGGTTGAGCTCGAAAAGCTTGGTTTTGTGGAAGCCCGCCCGCGTCAAGGCGTATTTGTATGCGACTACCGCCGCAAGGGAAGCGTGGAAACGCTCGTCGCGATCATGCGCTACAACGGCGGCGCCCTCAGAAAAAACGAGGTCCGTTCCCTTCTCGAGGTCAGAGACGCCTTGGAATGTCTTTGCCTGCGGCAGGTCGTTGAACGTGTTTCCCTCCCGGAGCTTGAAATGCTTTCTTCGATACTCGACGCGATCCGTGAATCGGGCACAAGCGAGGAGGCGGCTGAACGGGTCTATGATTTTCACCACGAGCTCGCCGTTCTCTCCGGAAACGTTCTCATGCCGCTGCTGTATCATTCCTTCCACCCCCAGGGCGTCTATCTCTGGTCTCTCTACGCCAAGCGGAGCGGGATCCATAAACTATATGAAATCAAGCTGCAGCTTTATACAGCGCTTTTGAATCGCGATATCGATTCCGTCTATGAGCAGACCCACTCGATCATGGACGCCGCGATCGAGGATCTCCCCTTCTACGGTGCGTAATGTTGATAACGCGAAGCAGAAGCAGCAGCACGGCAAGACCGAAAATCACGCCGAGGCTGTCGATCCCGACGTCTCGCGCCGAGGCCTCTCGCCCTCCGACAAAGAGCTGATGCAGTTCGTCGGAGGCAGCATAGAGTACGCCGATCGTAAAAGCGGTCAATACCGGCCGGCGCAGCTTCTTTTGCGCTTCGATCACATGGAAATGAAGCATCAGGGCAAAGCCGAGCAGGGCATATTCAGCAAAATGTGCCAGTTTTCTGACGATAAAAGAGGCTCGCGCTCCGATCAGTACGCGGCTCGCATCATCAAGGACCTCATATTCGGGGACAAAGACCTGCAGAGCGATTGTCGTGATCTTGCCGCTCAGTTTACCGGAATCCTCTCCGTTTTGTGCCGACAGGCAAAAAATCATTGCCATGACCGAGAGGACAAAAAGCAGCGTCAGGATCGCGCCGTATGGAATCCGTCGATTATTCAAACCGATATTCTCCTTATCCGTCAATCGAAATAACAGACACGGGAGCAGCTGATCTGCTCCCGTCTCTTTCTTTATTGAGCGAGGACTGCCGCCTCTGTTTCAGGCTGCTGCTCCGGTATGATTACCGGGTCAGGCAGGATCTTCTGCCCGTTATAGGTCGGGTGGTAGGTCGGGACCATCCGTTCGACACTGCTTCGGATCGCTGGATCGTTGCGGTATGCGACCTCAATAAGGTCTCCCAGATCCTGCAGGAAACGCTCCGTGTCAAAGGGGATCGGACAGCCGATGTGGATAAGCTTGTTCTCAGTCCTCTTGAGCCCTTCCTCGGCCATCAGCTTTTCCTCATACAGCTTCTCACCGGGACGCAGACCGATATATTCGATCGGGATATCCACGTCGGGTTTGAGGCCGGACATGCGAATGAGGTTGCGAGCCAGGGTATCGATCTTAACGGGGCTGCCCATATCCAGCACAAATATCTCTCCGCCATGAGCATACGTGCCGGCCAGCATGACGAGACTGACCGCCTCGGGAACTGTCATAAAGTAGCGGATGATATCGGGATGCGTGACCGTAACAGGTCCGCCGCGCTCGATCTGACGCTTGAAGATCGGGACGACCGAACCGTTTGAACCGAGGACATTTCCGAAACGGACGGCAACGAATTCGGTTTTGATACCGTGCATGAACTCAGGCTGACGCTCCTCGTTTTCTCCCTTCTGCTCTCTGTGCTGATAAAGCGGCGGGATCTCATCCGCGCGGCCGGCCTTGATTTTGGCGTCAAAGCTCTGAATGACCATCTCGCACAGGCGCTTGCTGGCTCCCATGATGTTTGTGGGATTGACGGCCTTATCCGTGCTGATGAGCACAAAGCGCTCGCAGCCGTGCATCATCGCCGCGTATGCAGTCTTGTAGGTTCCGATCGCATTGTTTTTGATCGCTTCGCAGGGACTGTCCTCCATAAGCGGGACATGCTTGTGCGCGGCGGCATGATAAACGATCTCGGGCCGGTAATCGGCAAAGACCTGATTGATCCTGCGACTGTCACGTACCGAGCCGATCAGGACGACGAGGTCGAGCGAGGGGTACTTGTTTTTCAGCTCGAGCTGTACGTCGTAAGTGCTATTCTCGTAGATATCGAAAATGATCAGGCGCTTTGGGTCGTGGCCGGCGATCTGACGGCAGAGCTCCGAGCCAATGCTCCCGCCGCCGCCGGTCACAAGTACGGTTTTTCCGTTGATAAACTCAAAGACCTCGCGCAAATCGGGCTTGATGGGATCGCGCCCAAGCAGGTCCTCGATGGAAACGTCGCGCAAAGCGCTGGCGGTGAGCTGACCTGTAAAGAACTGATACATGCCGGGCAGGTTTTTGATCTCGCAGTCTGTCTCGTTGCAGATGCTGAGGATATCGCGTCTCTCCGCCATCGTGGCGCTCGGGATCGCGAGGAAGATCTTGTTGATCTTGAACTTCTCGACCGCCTCGAGGATCGATTCGCGTCCGCCGTAGACCCGGACGTTTTCGATGTACCGGCCCCATTTGTTGGAGTTGTCGTCGATGATGCAGACGACCCTGCCGCTGGAGAGACCCGCGTTGACGTCGCGAAGGATCATCTGTCCCGCGGCACCTGCGCCGATAAGGAGGATCCGGTCAGTTCCCCGCTTGGCGCCTCTGTTGAGGAAAAACAGCGCGAACCGGTAAGAAAAACGGATCGCAAGAACAAACATCAACTGCAGGATCGCACCGATCCCGTAGTATGAGATCGGCATGCGGTAATAGAAAAGCAGCGTGATGACCGTGTGCAGCGCGGAGGCCGCGAAGGAGGCGACCGTCACGCGCGACAGCTCGGGGAAGCTGGCAAAGCGCCAGATGCTCTTATACAGGCCGA
The DNA here is from genome assembly GCA_947167725.1 of uncultured Clostridia bacterium. Classification (GTDB taxonomy): domain Bacteria; phylum Bacillota; class Clostridia; order Oscillospirales; family Oscillospiraceae; genus Limivicinus. Next base: position 13,781 of record CAMVJF010000014.1, read on the forward strand.
ACAGGATAAAGATCGCGAGACAGATCCCGGCGTAAAGCGGGGCGAAGCGCTGCCACGCGCCGAAATACACCCTGGGGATCTGCGAAAAGCGAAAATCGAATCGAAGCAGAAGGCCGAGAAAGTATGCCGCACTGACTGCAATAACGTCATAACAGCCGATCAACACTGCGATTTTGACCCAGTGCTGCAGCCGAATAGTCTTTTTTTCTTTCTTATTGCCAGTCATCATTCTTTATCCGCCTGTCTTTTCGCTGTCGAATCTTGGCACCCCGTCAGATCGCGCAGCATATACCTTATTGGATTATAGGATAGCATAAGACGCAGGATATTGCAAGACAAAGGGCGTGGGGAACGATCCGTTCCTCACGCCCTCGCGGTCATTTCAGGATGACCTTGCGGAAGTTTTTCTTACCGCGTTTGAGCACCACGCCGCCGTGCAGCTCGTCCGCAGAAAAGCTCAAGGTAAAATCGGTGACCTTCTTATCGTTCACCGTAACGCCTCCCTGCTGGATGTTGCGCCGCGCGTCGGACTTCGACGGGCAAAGCTCGCTTCTCACAAGCAGCGTAAGGATATCGGCCGCTCCATCCGTGAGTTCGCTCTCGTTGATCTCCGTCGTCGGCATCTCACCGCCTTCGCCGCCGCCGAAAAGCGCTTTGGCAGAGGTCTCGGCCTTTTTTGCCTCCTCTTCTCCGTGAACCATGGCGGTCAGCTCATAAGCGAGGATCTCCTTGGCGCGGTTGATGAGGCTTCCGTCCCAGTTCTGCATCTCGCGGATCTGCTCGAGCGGCAGAAAGGTCAGCATACGGATGCACTTCATTACGTCCGCATCGTCGACATTGCGCCAGTACTGGTAGAAATCATAGGGAGAGGTCTTGTTCGGATCGAGCCATACGGCATTTCCGGCAGTCTTGCCCATCTTCTTGCCCTGGGAATCGGTCAGAAGCGTGATCGTCATCGCGTGCGCGTCCTTGCCAAGCTTGCGGCGGATCAGCTCTGTTCCGCCGAGCATATTGCTCCACTGATCGTCGCCGCCGAACTGCATGTTGCAGTCGTAGTGTTGGAAAAGGTAGTAGAAGTCGTAGGACTGCATGATCATGTAGTTGAACTCCAGAAAGCTTAGTCCTTTTTCCATGCGCTGCTTGTAGCACTCGGCGCGCAGCATATTATTGACAGAAAAGCATGCGCCCACCTCGCGCAGCAGATCGACGTAGTTTAGATTCAGCAGCCAATCGGCGTTATTGATCATCATCGCTTTGCCTTCGCCAAAGTCGATGAAGCGCTCCATCTGGCGTTTGAAGCATTCAGCGTTGTGCTCAATGTCCTCACGCGTGAGCATTTTTCGCATGTCCGTCCGGCCGGATGGGTCGCCGATCATGGTCGTCCCTCCTCCAATCAGCGCGATCGGACGGTTTCCTGCCATCTGCAGCCGCTTCATCAGCGTAAGCGCCATAAAGTGTCCGGCAGTCAGGCTGTCCGCCGTACAGTCAAAGCCAATGTAGAACACGGCCTTGCCGTTGTTGATCATATTCCGGATCTCTTCCTCGTTCGTGACCTGCGCGATCAAACCGCGCTCGACGAGTTCTTCGTAAATACCCATGTTAAAATATCTCCCTATTCCTTATTCAGCAGTTTTTGTACTGTCTCCGCGCCAAAAGCGATCAGCTCGTCGCAGGAGACGCCCTCACGCTTGAGTTCCAGGCAGCGCAGCATTCCGTATTTCTCACGAAACGCGCCGGTGCATTGTTTCGTCAACGACGCGATGCGCATACCGGCCTCTCGATCCGAGCCGTCGACAAGCGGAGCCGCCACTCCGAGCGCCATAACGGCGCCCGAGATCGCACCGCAGATCTCACCGCAGCGCACGCCGCCGCCAAAACCTCCGGCGACAGCCAGCGCTGTCTCTCGCTCCAGTCCCGTATACTTCCCGCAGGCGCACAGAACGCACTGCGCACAGTTAAAGCCCTCGGCGTGCAGACGGACGGCCTCTTCCTTGATACCCACTATCATCAACTCCCCTGCGAAATAATAAACCCCCTGCCCCGATCATTGGGGGCAGAGGGCAAAAATGCGGTACCACCTCTGCGTGTCTTTGCTCTCGCGGGCAAAGACCTCGACAAGTGAAGGATCACTTATTCGCTTTATCGGGCGAAACCCGTTCCACCCTACTCATTTCTTTTCAGACGGACCGCTCCGGACTGTATTGCGGCACCTTCCTCTCCCCCTCTCAGCCCTGTGGGGTCTCTCTGTGCAGGAATGTGCGCCGCGTCTGTCCTTCGACGCGTTAACGGATTGGATTATACTAAAAGTCTCCTTGCCTGTCAAGCACACTTTTTTTATAGCTCTCACAGGCGGCGAGCTGTTCTTCCGCGCTTGCAAGAGTAAGAAGCGTAACGTTGTCGCCGCCATGAAGTCGAGCGAGTTCCTGTTTGCGTCCCTCGCGGTCGAGGGGCGTGACTTCGGTATACGTCCGGCCCTCCCGTTCGCTCTTTGCGATCACGAAGTGACTGTCCGCCATCGCTGCGATCTGCGGCAAATGCGTGACGCACATGACCTGTTTACCCAGGGAAACATTGTAGAGCTTCTCCCCGACACGCTGCGCAGCAATGCCGGAAACGCCGCTGTCGATCTCGTCGAAGATCATGGTCGGGACCGGATCGTTTTCGGCAAAAACGTTTTTCATCGCAAGCATGATGCGGCTCAATTCTCCGCCCGATGCAATGCGGCTGATGCGTCCGAGCTCTTCTCCTGCATTTGCAGACATGATAAAACGCACCATGTCACAGCCTTTCGAGCCGAAGCCCTCCGCATTATCCACTGCGGAAAACTCAACGGCAAATCGAACAGACGGCATGGACAGATCACGAAGTTCCGCCACGATGCGCTTTTCAAGCTCGTCTGCGCTCTTCTTTCTTGCCTCGCTCAAAGTCTGTGCCTCGACGCGGCAGCGCTGTGTCGCGATATCCAATTCTTTTTCGAGCCGGGTAAGGCTTTCGTCCGCCCCTTCGAGTTCGTCAAGTTTTCTTTGAGACTCCTCAAGCAATGCGAGCAGTCCCGCCTCATCGCAATTATACTTGCGCTGAAGCTTATTGAGAAGTGACAGGCGGTTTTCCAGTCTGTCGTATTCATCGGGCGAGAAATCCAGCTGATCGCGCAGATCTCTCAGCAGCTCAGCGGCATCGGTCAAAGAAAACACCGCGTCGCGTATACTCCTGACGCTGCTCTCGAGCTCC
>CAMVJF010000015.1 GCA_947167725.1 uncultured Clostridia bacterium
GGAACGGCACCGGCAAGCGCATCTCCATCCGCGACACCCGCGGCATCATCGACGCGATCCTCGACGGCTCGATCAACAGCGCGCCGACCAAGTTCATTCCCTATTTCGGCTTTGAAGTGCCGACCGAGCTGCCCGGCGTCGATTCGAAGATCCTCGACCCGCGCGACACCTATGCCGATCCCTCTGTCTGGGAGGAGAAGGCTCGCGATCTCGCCGGCCGCTTCATCAAGAACTTTGCGAAATATGAGACCAACGAGGCCGGCAAGGCCCTCGTGGCCGCCGGTCCGAAGCTCGATTGATTTTCCCGCGGCACAGAAGAATATAAAAAAGGCTTCGGCAGCTTTCGCTGCCGAAGCCTTTTTTGTTGTGTGCCCGCTTATTCCACGGCCTTGAGCGACTCGGCCATATCGACCTTTTCAAGCTTTCCGTGCATCGCGCGGTTCGTCAGCACCGTGAAGAGGATCGTCACGGCGAAGGCCAGCGTATAACTCAAGGGCGTAATGCGCACGTCGAAGCTCATGTAATCCACCACCAGGGCGTTGATGATGAAATGATGCAGCCCCTTGCCGAGCAGCAGCCCAAGTGCGGCGCCGAGGAAGGACAGCAGCAGGTTCTCCCGCAGAACGTAGGCCGCCGTTTCGCGCGGATAGAAGCCCAGGACCTTGACCGTAGCGATCTCGCGCACGCGCTCCATGATATTGATGTTTGTGAGGTTATAGAGCGTGATGAAGGCCAGCGCGCCCGAACAGACCACGACCAGCGCGATGAGCAGGTCTATGCTGCGCATCGAGTTCTCCATCACCGTGCGCTCCTGCGCGGTGAGTGTGACGTAGCTTATACCTTTTTCGCCGCGCAGGCGGGCGCCGAGAATGGACGGGTCCGTGCCCTCTGCGCATTGCAGGAGAGCGGCGTTGGCCCTCTGCTCGCTGAGCGAATCATGGTTGAGCAGGACGAAATGGCGCATGTAGTTGTCGCAGACGCCCGACACGGTCAGCTCCAGCTCCTCGCCGCCGTCGGTGCGGAGCGTGAAGCGGTCCCCGACGCGCAGCCCGCAGCTCTCGGCGATCTTGCGCGTGATCACCGCCTCGCCCTTCTCCGGGAAGGGCAGCTCCCCGCTTTTGTCATGGATGCTGACGAGGCCCTCGAGTGCGCCGCTGTGCGCGGCGATCATGCGGCTGCTCTTCTCGCCGGACGCGCAGGTGATCGTGACCGGCTCCTGGCGCGTCATCGCGCATTTTACGTCCTCTCCCGCCCAGAGCGCCTCCGCCGCGGCGTCGCTCTCCAGCACTTCGGGGTCGATATCGACCTCGAGGTCATAGAGCATGATCTCGCCGTACTGATAGGCGCTGATGCGCGCCACCGAGTCGCGCGCGCCGAGGCCCGCGACCAGCAGCGCCGTGCAGCCGCCGATGCCGAGCAGGAGCATCATCACCCGCAGCGGGAAACGAAAAGCGTTGCGCAGGCTGAGCTTGCTGAGGAAGGGCAGCGCGCGCCACAGCGGCGTGATGCGCTCGAGCAGGATGCGGCGGCCGGCCTTCGGCGCCTTGGGCCGCATCAACTCGGCCGGGCGCTCGCGCAGCGAGCGGCGGCAGACGAGCCATGTGACCAGCAGCGCGCCGGGCACCGTCACGAAGAGACACAGCAGGTTCATCAGCGGGCTGAAATAGAACTCCAGCCGCGCGTAATCGTAAATGATGCCGTAGGCGAACCAGACAAGGAACGGGATCAGCACGGTCCCCAGGAAATAGCCCAGCACGCAGCCGAGCAGGGCTGCGAGCGCGGCGTAGACAAGATACTTGCTCATCGTGACGAGCGAGGAATAGCCCATGGCCTTCATCGTGCCGATGAGCGTGCGCTCCTCGCCGACCATGCGCGTCATCGTCGTGATGCACACCAGCGCCGCGACGAGCACGAAGAACACCGGAAACACGTCGGAAAGCGCGTCGATGATGCGGATATCGTTGTCGAAGGTCAGATAGCCCTGGTTGCTCTCGCGGTCGAGCGTATAGAGATCGAGTCTGAGCTTGTCGTCCAGCTCCGCGCGGCCCTCGTCCAGCTCGCTCTGCGCGTCGAGGAGCTTCCGTTCGGCTTCCGCGAAGGCCTCCTCGGCGGTCTTTTTCCCGTTTTCGTACTCCGCCTCGCCCTCTTTGAGCTTTTCCCAGCCCTCGTCGATCTTCGACTGGGCGTCGTTAAGCTCGCGGACATGGGCCGGGTAGGCCTTCTCCGCGGCGATCAGCTGCTCCGAGGCGGCGTCCAGCTGGGCGTAGCCCTCGGCAATGGCGGCCTCGCCCGCGGCGAGCTCCGCCTCCGCGGCGCGGAATTCCGCGAGACCCTGCTCGATGCGCTCGCGCGCGGCGGACGCGCCCGGGAGCTCCGGGAGAGGACGCTCCTGCGCCTCGGTCAGGCGCTGCTGCGCCTCTTCCAGCGCGGCCTGCTTCTGCCGCAGGCGCGCCTGCAGGACGGCGACGACGCGCTCAGAGCCCTGCGCCTTCTGCGCGGCACTGATCGCCGCCTGCAGCGCCTTGATCTCGCGCTGGAGCGTTGAGACGCGATGGGCGTAAGGTGCGGTCGTGACCGCCTGGGCGGCGTTCGAGACCGTCTCGCCGATGCTGAGCGCCGCCTCGCCGGCCTCGATCTCGTAGCGGGCCGCCTCGAGCTGGGCGCGGCCCTCCTCGAGCTCGGCCTTCTTTTCGTCGAGCAGCGCGCGGTTTTCCTCGATCTCCTTCCACGCGGAGGGGATCCGCGCCATGCCGGCTTCGAGCGCGCGGCGCCCGTCGTCGACCTTCTTCTGGCCGTCGATCAGCTCCCGCCGTCCGTCGTCGAGCTCACGCAGCGCGTCGGCGAGTTCTTTTTCCGTTTTTTCCTTTTCCTCGCGGTATTCCTTCCAGCCGTCGCCGAGCTCCGCCTGCGCGTCGTCGAGCTTCTTTTCGGCGTCGGCGCGCAGCGTTCTCTGCCGCGCGGCGCCCAGGCTGTTCTGCAGCGTCTGGATCTTATCCTTCATCAGCATGCGGGCGTCGTCGTATTCCTCGGAGTAGATCTCGCCCGGGAGGTCGCACCAGAGCAGCAGCTCGTGATAGACCTCGCTGTCAAAGTTCTCCGGCAGCAGCAGGAGGAAGCCGTCGATCGATCCGCCGCCGAGCGTGGTGTCGCCGCGGGCCAGGCTGATGTAGCGCGGCGAACGGGCAAGGCCGACGATCCTGTAGCTGCGGTCGCGAAGCAGCGCGAGCGTGTCGGGGTCGTTGCTGTCCGCGATCGTGATCGTGCTGTTGAGATCCTTCTCGGTGAACATGCGGCTGTCGGCCAGGCACTCCCCCGCCTTGCGCGGCATGCGCCCGGCCGTGACGACCGGGACGTCCGTTTTCTCGCAGAGGGTCTCGATATGGCAGATCTTTTCCTCCCCGCCGCGGACGCGGACGAAGGCGTCGACAAAGCAGGCGCCCTCCGCCGCCCTGACGCCCTCGAGCGCGGCGAAGGCGGCGCGGTCCTCCTCGGTGAAGCCGAGGGACGAGAGCAGACGGAAATCATGGAAGCGCTGAGCGCGCAGATAGCGGTCGGCGGTATGGCGCATCGCGGGGCAGGAGCTTTTCAGCCCCGCGAAAAAGCCGACGCCCAGCGCCACGATCCCCAGAATGGACAGAAAGCGCCCCAGGCTGCCCCGGATGCTGCGGAGCAGCATTTTGAAGGTCAGTCGGTTCATCTTACCACTCCAGCTCCTCCACGCTCGTCACCTGCGTCTGGCGCTCCTCGGAGAGGATGCTGCCGCTCTTGACGCGGATGACCCGGTCCGCCATGGCGCACAGCGCCTTGTTGTGTGTGATGATGATCACGGTCATGCCCTTCTCCCGGCAGCTGTCCTGCAGCAGCTTCAGGATCGCCTTGCCGGTGCGGTAGTCCAGCGCGCCGGTCGGCTCGTCGCAGAGCAGGAGTTTGGGATTCTTCGCGAGCGCGCGGGCGATCGCCACGCGCTGCTGTTCGCCGCCGGAGAGCTGCGCCGGGAAGTTCGACATGCGCTCGCCGAGGCCGACGCGGCGCAGCGTCTCCGCCGCGTCGAGGGGCTCGCGGCCGCGCTTTGCCGAGATCTCGACGTTCTCGAGCGCCGTGAGGTTGGGGATCAGGTTGTAGAACTGGAACACGAAGCCCACGTCGCTGCGGCGGTAGGCCGTCAGACGCTTCGCGTCGTAGGAGGAGATCTCCTCGCCGTCGACCGTGATGCGTCCCTCGCTGAGGCTGTCCATGCCGCCGAGGATGTTCAGCAGCGTGGTCTTGCCCGCGCCGGATTCGCCCACGATGATGCAGATCTCCCCGCGCGCGACGGAAAAGCTGACGTCGTGCAGCGCGGTCAGCTCGATCTCGCCGGTGCGGTAGATCTTCTTGACATTTTCAAAGCGGATGAAATCCTCGTTCATCGCTTCCATGCTCCTTTCCTCTCTTCCCTTTTTACGCGGCGCGCGCGGCGTCTTCCGCGGCGACGGCGCTCTGCGCCCAGCGCAGCAGGATCTCGGAGGCCTGATTGCGCAGCGTCGCCGTCTCGGCGCCGAGCAGGACCAGCACGAGATCGTGCGTCTCGCCGAGGCGCGTCACCGGGAGCGAGACCGCGAGGCAGAAGCCCGCGCGGTTCGTGCTGCCGGTCTTGAGCCCGGTCACGCCGGGGATATTGAACAACATGGGATTGGTGTTGTAGGTCGAATAGCGCAGCGTCTTCATCGTCCCGAGCGTCTGCGAGGTGATCTTGAGGACGCCCCGCTCGTTCTCGAGCAGATAGGCGCTCAGGCGGAAGAGGTCCATCGCGCTCATGCGGTTCTGCATCTTGGCCGTGACCGCGTCCGAAGAATAAACCGGCAGGCCGTTGGGCGAGTAAAAGCGGGCCGAGCCGAAGCCGAGCTGAGCGGCGCGCTCGTTCATGCGCCTGACGAATTCCTCGCTCGTGCCGGCCGCGTGTGCCGCGAGGGAGACGGCGGCCTCGTTGCTGGAGGCGAGGAGCATGACCTCGACAAGCTCGCGGTAGGGCACGACGCTCCCGGCCGTGAAGCGCAGGCCGTAGGTGGCGTCGGCGCCGTCGGAGATCTGCTCGGCCTCGGGGGTGATCGTCACGTTGTCCGTCTCGGCGATCTCGCCGCGCTCCACCGCCTCGCACAGCAGCAGATAGGTCATCAGCTTGGAAATGCTCGCGATCGGGTAGGCGCGCATCGCGTCCCGCGAAAAGAGGATCTCGCCCGAGGTCGCGTCGCCGATGACGACGGCGTTGATCGCGTCAAAGAAGCCGATCTGCTCCAGACCCGCCGGATCCGGCGCGAAGGGCTGCGCCGGGTCGAGCTCGAGAAGCTGCGGCTCGAGCCGCGTCGCCGTGAGGTCCAGCATGAGCTGGACGTCCGTCAGGCTCATGTACAGGTCGCCGCCGCGCTGGTAGGTATAATAGCGCCGCATCTGCCCGTCAACATAGAGCATGTTGGGCTGGACGGTCAGTGAGGGCGGGGCGAGGCGCTGTCCGATCCCCGGCGCGTTCGCGTCCTCCGGCAGAGGGTCGCGGCCGCGCGTGACGGAGAAGGACTTGCCGGAGGCGGAATACTCGAAGCGGAAGCGCGCCGGCGAGCGCCCCATCGCCCGCGAGAGGTCGGACAGCGAGAGGTAGAGATTCCCCGGGTATTCGTCCTCCAGGGCGCGCACGCCGCTCTCGCCGCCGCCCGCGACGCGCACGGTCACGGCGAAGGGCGTCGGTTCGGCCGCCCAGACGGCGCAGGGAAGCGAGAGCATCGCCGCCGCGCAGAGCAGGAGGGCAAGGATTCGTCTGAATCGTTTCATGGTCATGTCTCTCTTTCGCACAAAACGGATACTATTGAATTCATTATACTATCGTTCGTCACCATGTGCAAGAAAAAGGGAGGCGCGGCGCGTCTCCCTTAAGGATTCTTATGCTTTGTACTTTGAAAACACGCCGCGCAGCACGGCGGCGAGCAGGTACAGCCCCGCCGTGCAGAAATCGGCAAAGCCGATCCAGTATCCGTTTCTGTTCGTATGTTCAAACCGCATCTCAGTCTCCCGTCGGCGGCGCGGCGGCGCGCTGCACCCCGTAGATGCCCAGCAGGATCAGCGCGCAGCAGAGCAGGCCCGCAAAGGAAAAGGGCTCGTGCAGGAGCACCGCGCCCGCGAAAACGGAGACCGCGGTCGTGAGATTGGCAAAGACCGTGGCGCGCGTGACCGTGAGCCCCGTGAGGACATAGCTCGTGAGGAAATAGCTCACGATCGAGCAGCAGACCGCGAGGAAGAGGATCGAGAGCACATAGCTCCGCTCCCCCAGCGGGCGCAGGTAGGCCCCGGGGTCGCCGCGCACGCCGATCGCGGCGAGCACGGTGAACACGACCGCGCCGACGCCCATCATGAAGTAGGTGCGCTCAAAGGGCGTGTAGCGCCCGGACATGCCGCGGTTGAGCAGCGTATAGGCCACGGCGGAAAAGACCGCGACCAGAAGGCCGGCGACGCCGATCCAGTCGAGGCTGCCGCTGCTTTTGGTCTGCAGCCCGATGCCGACCACGCCGCCCACCGAGAGCACGCAGTACAGAAGCTGGCGCGCCGTGGGTCTCTCCCCCAGAAGAGGGATCGCCGCCAGGGTGGAGGCGATGGGGATCAGGGCGATCATCACGCCGGAGAAGATCGTGCTGGAATGGAGGATACCGTACTGCTCGCCGAAAAAGTAGACGACCGGCTCAAAGAGGCCGAGCAGGAGCAGCGGCAGCAGCGGCTTGCCCCGCAGGCGGCATGCCCCGAGCGGTGTGAGGCGCAGCAGGCTCATCAGCGCGAAAGCCAGCAGGAAGCGATGGCTCAGAAGGAGGATGATCGGGGCGCTGTCCATCGCCACGCGGGAGGCCATGAAGCTCAGGCCCCAGAAGCTGTGGGCGACAAGGGCCGCCGCGATCGCTTTTTTGCTTGTGATCGTTGGATTGTTCATCATGGATCAGGACCGTTCTCATTCAAGTGTTCTTTCGGCTGTATCTTACCACGCCGCGCGGAGGACGGCAAGGTCATTCGCGCGGCGTGTTCCGCTTTGCATGCGAAAAAGCGAGCGCCCCGCCGGGGGAGGCGGGGCGATGTCTCAAGCGGTTTTCAGTTGTTCTCCGGCTTCATGGTCGGGAAGAGGAGGACGTCGCGGATGGAGGCCGAATCGGTCAGGAGCATGACCAGACGGTCGATGCCGTAGCCGATGCCGCCCGTGGGGGGCATGCCGATCTCGAGGGCGTTGAGGAAGTCCTCGTCGGTGTGGTTGGCCTCCGCGTCGCCGGCGGCGGCGAGCGCATCCTGCGCCGCGAAGCGGGCGCGCTGGTCGATGGGGTCGTTCAGCTCGCTGTATGCGTTGCACATCTCCCAGCCGTTGATATACAGCTCGAAGCGCTCGACCTTGCCCGGATCGTCCGGCTTCTTTTTCGTCAGCGGGGAGATCTCAATGGGATGATCCATGATGAAGGTGGGCTGGATCATCTTGTCCTCGCAGAATTCGTCAAAGAAGAGGTTGACGATGTCGCCCTTCTTGTGGCGCGTCTCAAACTCGATGCCGTGCGCCTTCGCAAGCGCCCTGGCCTCTTCGTCGCTGCCGACCGCGTCGAAGTCGATCCCGGTCTGCTCGCGGATGGCCTCAGTCATCGTCAGGCGGCGGAAGGGCTTCTCCAGGTCGATCTCCCGCTCGCCGTAGCGGATCACGGCGGAGCCGCAGACCTTCTCGGCCAGGTGGCGGAAAAGCGACTCGGTCAGCTCCATCATGCCGTGATAGTCGGTATAGGCCTGGTAGAGCTCCATGAGCGTGAACTCCGGATTGTGCTTCGTGTCGAGACCCTCGTTGCGGAACACGCGGCCGATCTCGTAGACCTTCTCGAGGCCGCCGACGATCAGGCGCTTAAGGTACAGCTCCAGCGAAATGCGCAGCTTCACATCCACGTCCAGCGCGTTGTAGTGCGTCTCAAAGGGGCGCGCGGCGGCGCCGCCCGCGTTCGTGACGAGCATGGGGGTCTCGACCTCCATGAAGCCGCGCGCGTCGAGGAAGCGGCGGATCTCGCTGAGGATCTGCGAACGCTTGATAAAGGTGTCGCGCACCTCGGGATTCGCGATCAGATCGACGTAGCGCTGACGGTAGCGTGCGTCGACGTCCGTCAGGCCGTGGAACTTCTCGGGCAGGGGCTTGAGCGACTTGGAGAGCAGCGTGAGCTCCTTCGCGTGCACGGTGACCTCGCCGGTCCTGGTCTGAAAAACAAAGCCGCGGACGCCGATGATATCGCCGATATCCAGCTTCTTGAAGGCGGCATATTCCTCCTCGCCGATCGAGTCACGCGCGACATAGCACTGAAGGATGCCTTCACGGTCCTGGATCTTGCAGAAAGAGGCCTTGCCCATGACGCGTTTGACCATCATGCGCCCGGCGACGGAGACGTCCTTGCCCTCGAGAGCGGCAAAGTCCGCCGTCACCTCGCTGCTGTGGTGCGTGACGTCATACTTCGTGATCCGGAAGGGGTCCTTTCCCGCCTCCTGCAGGGCCGCGAGCTTCTCGCGGCGGATGCGGAGGATCTCGGAGAGCTCCTGTTCCGCGGCGGCCGGCTTCATTTCTTCGTTCATGTGCTACCTCTTGTTCCTGTTCCCATACGGGTAATTACTTGTTCTCGACCGAGAGGATCTCAAAGCGGATCACGCCGGCCGGGGCGGAAACCTCGACCACGTCGCCCCTGCGGTGGCCCTTGAGGCCCTGGAAGAGCGGCGAATCGTCGGAGATGCGGCCCTCTCTGGGGTTCGCCTCCTGCGAGCCGACGATCTCATAGCTGTCCTCAAAGCCGTCCTCGAGATCCCTGACGCGAACCGTGCTGCCGAGCATGACGGTATCCTTCGGCGCGTTCTCTTCGATGTTGTCGACGATCTCGGCGTTCTCGATGAGGACCTTGAGCTCGGCGATCTTGGAATAGAGCTTGCCCTGCTCGGTCTTGGCCTCGTCATACTCGCTGTTCTCGGACAGATCTCCGAAGCTGCGCGCTTCCTTGATCAGCTCCGCGACCTCTTTTTCCCGGACCGTCTCAAGATAGTTCAGCTCCTCCTTGATGGAGTCGAGACGTTCCTGGCTCATTTTGAATCTGTTGGAAATCGAATCCGGCATGAGAATTCCTCCCTTGTGATGGGCCGCGGCGCTTTTCCGCGGCTTTCGCCCTCCGCCGCGTCCGCGGGGAGGCGCATGATGAAAGCTACGCTATTATAATGATTTGCCCGTGGGCTGTCAAGGTAAAGTTCAGGCCCCGGTCTTGCTCAAAAAGGTCAGGGCGCTCATCAGCTGCTCGTCATTTGAAACGCTCGCCGTGCCCTGCTCGCCGCCGGTCGTGCCCAGCGTGGTGCCGGTGCTGCTCGGGTCGCTGTTGTAGACGATCATGTCCGGCACGACGCCGCCTTTGGCGCTGATGTCGACGCGGTTCGGCGTAAGGTAGGTCCTGGTCGACAGGCGGATCGCGCCGCCGTCGGAGAGCTCGATCGTCTCCTGGTCGCGCGTGCTGCCCGTCGTGGTCTCGCCGAAGATCGTCGCCCAGCCGTACTCCTGCATCGCCGCGGCAAATACCTCCGCCTCGGCAAAGGTCTCGGTGTTCACAAGCACGACCGTGGGGAGCTGGATGCACATGCTGTCCGATTCATAGGCGATCTCTTTGCCGTTGCGGTCGGCGGTGAAGAACACCGGGCCGGAGGGCAGGAGATAGTCGAGGAACAGACGGACCTCCTCGGCAAGGCCGCCCGGATTGCCGCGCACGTCGATGCACAGCGCGACGATGTTCTGCTCCAGCAGCGCCTCGATGGCGGCCTCCGCCTCCTCCGCGCTGCCCGCCTCGAAGTTAAAGATCTGCACGTAGCCCGCGTCCGTCTTTTCCTTGCGGTAGTTCACGGCCTTCTGGCGCGATCTGCTGCAGTCGACCGTCAGCTCGTCGCCGTTCGCGACCGTGAGCGTGAACTTGCCGTTGAGCTTGGAGCGGATCAGCGTGCGGGCGGAGTCCTCGCTCAGATCGCGGAGGCTCTGGCCGTCTACGGCGCTGAGCAGCATGCCCGACGAGACGCCCGCTTCGGCCGCGGCGGAGCCGGGGTTGACCGAGATCACGCGGAAGCTGCCGTTCTCCTCCTTGGCGATCGACATGCCGATGCCGGAGTAGTCGTTCGCCGAGGAGAGCTTATAGCTCTTGTACTCGTCGGGAGACATGTAATAGCTCCACTTGTCCCCCAGCCCGGCGATCATCGCGCCCGCGGCGGACTGGCCCATCTTCTCGCGGTCGGCCTCGTCGATGTAGTTCTCGCAGACCTTGTCCTTGATCTCGATGTAGCGCATCGCCTCTTCATAGTCTTCCTTGCCGCCGACCTTCTTCATCATTTTGGAGTAGGTCAGTCCGACGGCGAGGCCGCCGATGAGGATGCAGGCGATCAGCATGACCTTCAGCGGGATGCCGAAGTTGAAGAGCCGCGACAGAGCGTGACCGACGGAGGCGAGGAAGCGTCTGAAAATCTTCTTCAAATCAGATCTCTCCTTTGACAGGAAATAAAGACGCACTTACCGGACAGCCGTTTCCGGCTGTCCGGTGAGAATACGCTTTTTGAAGCGGAGGGGACTCCGATCAGCCGCCGGAATCCGGGTCATAGGTCAGACCGCTGAAGCGCCAGGAGAAATCGGTCGGACCCGAGGAATTGCGGATCTCGAAGTGCAGGTGCGGGCCGGTGGAGACGCCGGTCGAGCCGACCGCGCCGATATACTGGCCCTGCGTCACCGCCTGGCCGACGCTCACGCCGATCGACGAGAGGTGGCCGTAGAGGGTGTAGTAGTGATCGCCGTTGACGTTGCCGTGGTCGATGATAATGCAGTTGCCGTAGCCGCCGTTCACGCCCGCGAGCGTCACGGTCCCGGCGTCGGAGGCCCAGACGGCGTCGCCGTACTGGCAGCCGATATCCATGCCGGAGTGGTACTTCCACACGCCGGAGATCGGGTGCAGACGGTTGCCGACCATGCTGGTGATGTAGGTGCAGGCGCAGGGCCAGGCGAAGTTGCCGCTGCCGCTGACGGTGCCGTAATAGCCGCCGCCGGAGGACGCGGCCGCCGCGGCTGCCTGCCTCGCCTCTTCCTCGCGGCGCTTCTGCTCCTCGAGCTGCTTGACCTTCTGGTCGATCAGCTCCTCGGTCTTGCTCTCCTTCTCCTTGAGCTTCTCCAGCTCGTCGCCGCTCTTTTCCAGCTCCTCGTTGAGCTCCTCGAGCTGCGCCGTGGCCTCGTTGATGCTCGTCTCGAGCTCGGCGCGCTCGGCGTCAAGCTCCTCTTTCTTTCCCTCGAGCTCGACCTTGTAGGCCTCGTAATCGGCCTTGACCTGCTCGGTGTTCACGCGGGCGGCGATATATTCGTCCTCAAGCTGTTTGTCGCTCTCCATGATCTCGCCGATATCCTCGATCGCGGTGAGGAACTCGCCGAGGGAGTTGGACTGCAGGAGCATCGTGAGCATGCTCTCGTTCCCGTTCTCCTCCATGGCGCGGACGCGCGCGCGGTAGCGCCGGAGCTGCTCGTCCTCGAGCGCCTTGGCCTCCACGACCTCCTGCGCCTTCCGGGCGATCATCTCGTCATACATGGCGATCTGCTCGTCGTTGAGGCGAATCTGGCGGACAAGGTAGACGTTGCGCTCCTCGAGCGCCTGCTTCTGCTCCTCCGCGTCGGCCTGTCTGGCCTCCAGCTCGTCGAGCTCCGCCTGCTTTTCCTCGACCTTGGCCTGAAGGGCCTCCTTCTCACGCTCGAGCCGGTCGATCTCGGCCTGCGTGACCGCGAAGGCCGGGGCCGGCAGAACGCCGAAGGCAAGCGCGAGCGCCAGCACGGCGGAGAGCGCCGCGGAGAGGATGCGGCTTTTCCTGATTTTTCTCATATGCTTTCCCACATTTTCTTTCCGCGGTCCGTCAGCCGAGATAATCGGACGGATCGACCCGCTGGCCGTCCACGAACACTTCCACATGGCAGTGCGTGCCGGTGGCCATGCCGGTGGCGCCGAGATAGCCGATGGTCTGGCCCTGGCCGACCGTCGTGCCCTGCGCGACGGCGGTGCCGGACATATGCGCGTAAAGCGTCTGCATGCCGTTGCCGTGGTCCACGATGATGTAGTTGCCGTAGCCGCTGTTGTAGCCGACCGTGGAGACTACACCGTCGGCGCAGGAGACAATGTCTCCGCCGTCATGGCCGTAGCCGTCGATATCCATGCCGGTGTGCATCTTCTGCACCTCGCCGGTGATCGGATGCGTACGGTAGCCGTACTCGCTGCTGACGTTGTTGCAGCCGGGGACCGGCCAGGCCAGCGTTCCGCCGCCCGTGCCGCCGCTCGCGGCGGGATTGTAGGTGTAGACCGTCTCACCGCCTTCGGCCGCTCCGTCGTTCGCATGCGCGGCCTGGTAGGCCAGCCACATCTGCGTGATCTTCGCGTCGATGGCACGGTCGGCGATATCCTGCGCGGCCATGGCCGCCTCATACTCGCGCACGCTCGTCTCGAGCTCGAGCTCGAGCTGCTTCATCAGCTCCTCGGTCTCCCTGATGTCGGCCAGGAGCTGGGTCTGCTCGGCCTTGAGTTCTTCCATCTTGGCGTCGCATTTGGCCTTCTCGGCCTCGAATTCGCCGCGGACGCGCTCATGCTCCTCGCGGGCCGCGATGTACTGGTCCTCCAGCCGGCGGTCGCTCTCCATGATCTCACGGATATCGTCGATGCCCGTGAGCAGGGAGCTCAGATCGTTCGCCCGGAGGATCACGCCGAGGATATCGGCGCCGCCGTTCTCCTCAAGCGTACGAACTCTTGCGCGGTAGCGCTCGAGCTGCTCCTCCTCCAGCTTCCTGGCGGCGTCGACCTCGAGCTGCTTTTCGTCGATCATGCCCTGATAGAGGCTGATCTGCTCGTCGGTGAGCACGATCTGCTCGCGGATATAGGTGTCGCGCTCGTCATAGGCCGCCTTCTGGTCGATCAGCGTTGCCTGCTCCTCCTGGAGCTGCGCGATCTTCTCCCGGCTCTCCTGCGCCTTGGCGGCGAGCTCCTCCTTGCGCTTCTGCAGATCGGCGACGCTCGCCCTCGTGTTGACGGAGAAATCCTCGTCGGCGTAGGCCTTCGCCGGGATCACCGTCACGACCAGGCCGATGAGCATCAGCAGCGCCAGCAGGATGGCGATCGCCGAGATGATCTTCTTGTTGTTCATAATGAGCACCTCCCGTTTACAGGATTACCCACTTCCCTGTTGTTTTCCGAAAAATCGCCTCTCCCGCGTTCTTTATACCTCGAGGTAGTTGCGGATCGCGTTGACGCCGCCGAAAGCGCCGATGAGCACGCTGATGCCCATGTAGGCGATGAGCATCGGCAGAGCGATCTGCGCGAAGGGGACGACCGTGAAGATGCCGGCGATGGAACCGACCAGCTTGCGCGTCAGGAGCTCATAAACGCCCCACTCGGCCAGGAAGCCGAGACCGCCGCCGAGGATGCCCAGCACAAGGCCCTCGACCACGAAGGGCAGACGGATGAAGCCGTTGGACGCGCCGACCATCTTCATGATCGCGATCTCCTCGCGGCGGCCGAAGGTGGCGAGCTTGATGGTGTTCGACATGATGAACACGGAGACGAAGACCAGGATCACGATCAGCGCCAGCGAGACGACGCTCACGACGTTGCGGACCGTGATGAAGGTCTTGGCATAATCGAGATGCGCCTTGACCTTGTCGACGCCCTCGATGCCCTCGAGCGCGGTCTTGGTCTCGCTCATGCGGGCGATATCGGTCAGATGGATGACGTAACGGTCGCGCAGCACGTTCGCGTCCAGTCCCTCGGAGAGATTGGAGTCATAGTTCTCCATGAAGGCGTCGAAGGCCTGGGAACGGGAGACGAACTCGACCGTGGCGATGTTGTCTATGGTCTCGATGGAGCCCTGCAGCGCGCGGGCGGAGTCCTCGGTATAGGTCTCGTCGATGAAGGCGACGACCTCGTTCTGGTTCTCGAGGTCCTTGATGACCTTGTCGATATTCAGGCTCAGCAGCGTCACGCTGCCCATGATGATCAGGCACGCCATAATGATCGTGACCGTCGCGAAGGACATGAAGCCGTGCGTGCCGATGCTCCGGAAGCCCTCGCGGATCAGATAGCCGCTTCTATTCAATCTCATAGTCGAAATACCCACCTTTTCCGTCGCTGACCACATGGCCGTTGTCGATGGCGATGACGCGCTTGGAAAACGCGTTGACCAGCTCCTTTTCGTGCGTGACCACAAGGATCGTCGTGCCCATGTCGTTGATCTTCTCGAAGAGCAGCATCAGCTCGAGGCTGCGCACCGGGTCAAGGTTGCCGGTAGGCTCGTCCGCGACGATCATGCGCGGATTGTTCACCAGAGCGCGCGCAATGGCGACACGCTGCTGCTCGCCGCCGGAGAGCTCGTTGGGCATGCGCTTCTCGCGCCCCTCGAGCCCGACGAGGTCGAGCACATAGGGCACGCGCTCGCGGATCTCCTTCCTTCTCGCGCCGACGACGCGCATGGCGAAGGCCACGTTGTCGTAGACGTTCATGTTCTCGATCAGGCGGTAGTCCTGGAAGATCACGCCCAGCGTCCTTCTCACCTTCGGCAACTTGCGGCGCTTGATGTGGCGCATGTCGAAGTCGTTGACGATGATCTGGCCGCTCTTGGCGCGGATCTCGCCGGTGATGAGCTTCATCAGCGTGGTCTTTCCCGAGCCGGACGGACCGACAAGAAAGACAAACTCGCCTTCCTTGATCGAAAGGCTGACGTTGTCGAGCGCCTCGGTCCGGCTGCTCTCATAGACCATGGTAACGTTTTTCATCTCAACCATAGGGTTTTGTTCCTCCCGTTCGGGTCCGGCCCGGATTATTTATGCAGACGCCTCAGTACTTGCTCGTGCTGAGCGAGTCGAGGTATTTTTTCACCATCATCGCGACCTTGAAGACGATCGCATGGTCGAATTCGCGCAGGTCGAGCCCGGTGAGCTTCTTGATCTTCTCCAGACGGTAGACCAGCGTGTTGCGGTGGACATAGAGCTTGCGCGAGGTCTCGGAGACGTTGAGGTTGTTCTCGAAGAACTTGTTGATCGTCTCGAGCGTGTCCTCGTCGAGCGTCTCGATGGGGTTCTTCTTGAAGACCTCGTTGAGGAACATCTCGCAGAGCGTCGTGGGGAGCTGGTAGATGATGCGCCCGAGGCCGAGGCTCTCGTAGCAGACCACGCTCTTGCCTTCCTCGAAGACCTTGCCCACGTCGATGGCGACCTGGGCCTCCTTGTAGCGGTCGGCCAGCTCGCGCAGATGGCGGGCGTTGGTCGAGATGCCGATCACGCAGCGGATGCCCAGCTCCTCCTTGAGGGCCTTCTCGATCATGTGGGCGGCCTTCTGCGCCTCCTCGCTGTCCTCGGAGGGCGGGATGGCCTTGATCACGGCGACGTCCGTCTCGTTGATGTTGATGACGAAGTCGTTCTGCCTGTCCGGGAACAGGCGCTGGATCGTCTCGGCGGCCGCGCCGTCGGTGCTCTCGTTCTGGCGGACGAGGATGACGCTGCGCATCTCGTCGGTGACGAAATGCAGCTCCTTGGCGCGGACGTACACGTCGCCCGGCAGGATGTTGTCGGAAATGATGTTCTTGACGAAGGCGGCCTTGTTATGCTTTTCCTCGTAGCTGTTCTTCGCCTCGTTGAAGGCCACGGCGGCCATGGTGCAGACCATCTTCGAGCAGGCGTCCGTCCCTTCGGCGAAGGCGGCGAACTCCATCCGGCCGCTGCCGGAGTTCAGGGGGAAGTAGCTGCGGTTGGCCGTGACGACCGTCTGCGCGGCGTTCTCGACCTCGAAGGAGCGAAAATCGTCGAGGCGCGAGCCGATGATCGCCAGCTCGCTGCTCGCGACGACGAAGCCCTGATCGTCGACCACGCCGACCGGTCTGTCGAGCGCCTCTCTCATCTGAATGATCACATTCTGAAAAATCCTGCTGGACATGTCTCTTCCTCCCGTGTATATGTCAAAATGACCGTATGATCCAGGGTGTCCGGGAGGAATCATACCTCATTTTCTTGTAATTTTCAATAGAAAGTAACAGGTTTTTTTGTTAATTTTTCAGAATATGTAGATCAAACAATCAAAAACCGCCTCAAAAACTTGTTATTTTTTGACTATCTCACCATAAACACTCTGCACAAATCCCCGTCATCGAGCGGGCGGACGGCGCCCTCAGGCAGGTCGTCCGGCAGCGCGAGCGCGCCGATCGAGAGACGCTTGAGCTCCAGGACCGGGCAGCCGCGCGAGGCAAGCATGCGCTTGACCTGGTGGTATTTGCCCTCCGTGACCGTGACGATACATTCGCTCCGGCCCGTGATCTCGAGCCGCGCGGGGAGGCAGCGCGTCCCGTCGCCGAGCACGATCCCCTCCTCGAAGGCGCGCGCGTCGGCCGGGCCGGGGCAGCCGTCCACCTTCGCATAATACCGTTTTTCGACGGCGCATTTGGGCGAAATCACGCGATGGGCAAAGTCCCCGTCGTCGGTGAGCAGCAGCAGTCCGCGCGTGTCACGGTCCAGCCGCCCCACGGGAAAAAGCCCCTGCGCGCGCAGTTCCGGCGGCAGCAGGTCCAGAACGGTCCTTTGCCGTCTGTCTTCCGTGGCCGTCAGGACGCCGGCGGGCTTGTTGAGCATGTAGTAGCGGTGCGCCGCCCAGACGAGGCTCTCGCCGTCGAGCGTGACGAGGGCGGA
>CAMVJF010000016.1 GCA_947167725.1 uncultured Clostridia bacterium
CGGGGTGTCCAGGAAGGTGATGGGGCTGCCGTTAATCTCGACGGTGTAGGCGCCGATGTGCTGCGTAATGCCGCCAGCCTCGCCGGAGGCAACGTTGGCGTGGCGGATATAGTCGAGCAGCGAAGTCTTGCCGTGGTCGACGTGGCCCATGACCACCACGACCGGAGCGCGGGGGACGAGCTCCTCCTCGGTATCGGCATGGTCGTCGATCAGGCGCTCCTCGACCGTGACGATGACCTCCTTCTCGACCTTGCAGCCGAGCTCCATCGCGACGAGGGCCGCGGTGTCGTAGTCGATCATGTCGGAAACGGAGGCGAAAACGCCCAGCTTGAAGAGCTGCTTGACGACCTCGGCCGCCGTTTTCTTCATGCGGGAGGCCAGCTCGCCGACCGCGATCTCGTCGGGGATCTCCACTTTGAGCGGCTGCTTCTTCGCGATCTCAAGCTGCAGGCGCTGCATCTTGTTGCGCTCTTCCTGGCGGCGTTTTGCGGAGCTGACGGGCGCGTTCTGGCGCTGCTTGTTTTTGCCGCCGATCTTCTCCTTCTTGGCCGTGCCGGCCTTGAAATTGTTGCCGCCGCGGGAGCCCGCGAGATCCTCGAACTTCTCGTTGTACTTCTCGATATTGACCGCGGCGCCGCCTCTCGTATCGACGACGCGCTTCTCCGCGACCTGGCGCGGCACGTGCGGCTTTTCCTTCTTCTCGGCTCTGGGGCTCTCCGCGGAGGGCGTCCTCGCCGCGGGAGCGGAGGCTGCGCTCTTCGCGCCCGAAGCCGGAGCGGCTTTGGCAGGGGCCGCCGGCTCGGTCTTCTTCTCCTCGGTCTGGGGAGCGGGAGCCGCCTTGGGCTCGACCTTGAAGATCTCCTCGAGGCTCTCGACCTGGTTGTGCTGCGTGATGTATTCAAAGATCACGTCAAGCTCGTTGGTCTCGAGCACCTGCATATGATTCTTCGGAGGCGCGATGTAATCCGTCAGGATCTGGGTCACGGCCTTGGTCTGCATACCAAAGTCCTTGGCCACCTCATGCACTCTGTATTTGATCATACTCATAGTTTCGTCCTCCTCTTTCCATTCGTCTTGTCATGCCCTTTCGCGCCCTTCTCGCTCTTGCGGCGCAGCATCTTTTCCTGCTTTGCCTTCAGAGCGGCGGCGGGGGCGGCGTAGCGCTCGGGCTCGATGGCGCAGAGCTGCTCGAGCAGCTTGAGGGAAAAGCCCATGTCCGTGACCGCGGCCATCGTACAGTCTCCTACGCCGAGAGCTCCGGCTAGCTCCGCGCGCGAAAAGGGAAGCTCGAGCTCGATCGCGTTTCTCCCTTCGAGAACGCGCCCGGCCTTGTTCTTCGCGCCCTGCCCCGCGTCCGAGGGAAGGAGCAGAAGTCTGGCCTTGCCCGCCGCGGCGCAGTCCCCGGCGCGGTCGGCGCCGATCTCGATCGCGCCGGCCACGCGCATCAGACCGAGCAGCTTCAGTGTGTTATCCCTCATGGCCCGCCTCCATTTCCTGGCGCAGCCGGTCGTAGACCTCGTCGGGAATCCGGGTGGAGAAGGCACGCTCGAGCGCCTTGCTCCTGACGGCCTTCTTCAGACATTCGGCGCTCCTGCAGACATAGGCGCCTCTTCCCGGAGCCTTGCCCTTGAAATCCAGCGTGATCTCTCCCTCAGGGGAGCGCACGACGCGGATCAGTTCGCGCTTTTCCTTCATCTCGCGGCAGCCGAGACACTGCCGCATCGGTATTTTCTTTTGCATGGACTCGACCGCCTTTCTTGTAGTAAGGATCAGGCCTCGGATTCGCTCTTGATGTCGATCTTGTAGCCTGTGAGCTTCGCGGCAAGACGGGCGTTCTGGCCCTCCTTGCCGATGGCAAGCGACAGCTGGTTGTCCGGCACGACGACACGGCAGCTCTTGCCGTCCTCGAGCATGGTCACGCTGATGACCTCGGACGGAGACAGCGCCGCGGCAATGTAATCCTCGGGCGTCTCGCTGTATTTGATGATGTCGATCTTCTCGCCGCCGAGCTCGTTGACGATGCTCGCGACGCGGCCGCCCTTCGGGCCGACACAGGCGCCGATGGGATCGACGTCCGGGTCATTGGAGAGCACCGCCATCTTGGTGCGGCTGCCCGCCTCGCGGGCGATGGATTTGATCTCGAAGATCTCGGGGACCTCAAGCTCGAAGAGACGCTTGACAAGGCCGGGGTGCGTGCGGCTGATCAGGACCTGGGGACCGCGGGT
Organism: uncultured Clostridia bacterium; assembly: GCA_947167725.1. Classification (GTDB taxonomy): domain Bacteria; phylum Bacillota; class Clostridia; order Oscillospirales; family Oscillospiraceae; genus Limivicinus. The sequence goes on from CAMVJF010000016.1 coordinate 2,226, forward strand.
CGAATTCCTGACCTCGACGACATAGACCTTGATCCGGTCGCCCTCACGCAGGACCTCGTTGCGGATGCGCTCGTTCGCCGCAAGCATGGCCTCGGTGAACTCGCTGTTCGAGGAGATGCGGATGGAGACGCTGCCGTTGCGCGGCTCGATGTGGGAGACGATGCCGGTGAGGATCTCATGCTCCTTGGAGGTAAACTCCTCGTAGATGATGCCCCTCTCCGCCTCGCGGATGCCCTGGATGATGACCTGCTTGGCCGCCTGGGCCGCGATGCGGCCGAACTTCTTGGTCTCGACCGGGATAGGGACGATATCGCCGAGCTTCGCCCGCTTGACGATCTTCTTCGCCGCGTCGAGCGTGATCTCATGCGTGGGATCCTCCACGTCCTCCACGACAGTCTTGTTGACGTTCATTTCTATACGCTTCTTGCTCTCGTCGAGGATGATCTCCACATTGTCCTCGCAGTTGGGATTGTCGCGGCGGAAGGCGGCAAGCATGGCCTGCCGGATCTTGTCGTACATATACTCCCGCGAGATGCCCTTTTCCTTTTCCAGTTCCTCGATAGCTTCAAAGAATTCAGCGTTCATTTTCCATACCCCTTTTATATCGCGGCGTGCAGTCTGACCTGCGCCGTCTGTTGTTTTTCAAAGCGGAGGGTCTTGCCCCCGGACTCGATCACCGTCGCGCCGTCCTCGTAGGCGGCGAGCCTGCCGATGAAGCTCTTCTGTCCCTTAAGGGGCTGATAGAGCCGGACCTCGACCTCGCTGCCCAGGAAGGCCTCGAAGTCGCCCGGCCGCTTGAGCTCCCGCTCGATGCCGGCGGAGCCGACCTCGAACACATAGCTCTCCGGGATGGGATCGGCCTCATCAAGGATCGCGTCCAGCCGCCGGCTGATCCGCTCGCAGTCGTCGATGTCGACGCCGCCGTCCTTGTCGATATACACGCGGAGATACCGCGTTCCGGCCTCTTTAACGAACTCCACGTCCCAGAGGCTGCAGCCCTCCTGCTCGACGACAGGTCTTGCAAGCTCGGAGACGATATCGGTTATTCTGCTCATTCTCTCACCTTTCGCGCAGCGGCGCAGTTTTGCGTTTTTTCTCACAAAAAAGAGTGGGCGTCAGACCCACTCTTGTCTACCATAATTCTTACTATGTCAGTATAACACAGGTTAACAAATATTGCAAGTGCTTTTTTCTTCTCTCCGAAGCCTTTTCAGCCGTAGGTGAAATCGGGATCGTAGTGCGCGTAGAACTCCTCGAAGCAGATGCCGTGTTCCATGATAAAGGTCGCGGCATCGACGCCGACATAGCGGTAATGCCAGGGCTCATCCCAGCCAGTGAGCAGGAGCTTGCGCGTAGGATAGCGCTTGATGAAACCGTACTCCGCGCAGTGCGCGTCCAGCCACTCGAACATATCCTGATCCATGTTCTGATAGATCAGCTTGCGATAGTTCTTGTCCGCGAGGTCCACCGCCATGCCGAGCTGATGTTCGCTGGCTCCGGGCTTCATCACGTACCGGGCCGCCTCGTCGGCCGCCTTCTGATACTCCGGGTCCAGATAGGCCTTCTCCCCCGTCAGGCCCATGCCGTAGGCGATCTGGCTGGCCATGCTGTTGTAAAGGTTGTTCTGCCAGGAATAGGAACGATAGGCCGCGAGGACGTAAACCGTATGTCCCGCGTCGCGGCAGGCCTGCAGCATCTCCTCCAGCGGCTGCTTGGCACGGACATCGATGAGGTTGGCGGTAAAGCAGTACTGGCTGTCGATCCGCTCGGACTCCGGCTCGAAGGGCGCGCTGAGCAGGTTGTCGCCGTTGACCATCGTATAGATCGGCTGCGTGATGTCGATGTCCGGCCAGATGTCGACGGTCGGCTCCGGCGTCTCTACGACGGCGTTGGGATCGACATAGGTCAGGCCGTTGGACTGGATGAACGCGCCGTCGGTGCCGCCGAGGATCACGGACACGCGGCTGTCGCTGCGCATGACGACGACGGAATACAGCGCAAGGCACAATACAGCCGTGAGCAAGATCCACGCCAGTTTGTTCCTTCTCATGGGGCCGCACCTGCCTTTCCGGAAAAAATCGTGGAATTGATTATACCACCGTTCGCGAAAAATTACAAGTATCGCGCCGGGCGGCGCCTTTTCGGGAGAAGATCACTTCCCGCCGTAACGCTCCGCGAGATAGCGCAGCGCTTCGCGATAGCCCTCGAAGCCAAGCCCCGCGATCTTCTTTTCGCAGGCCATGCCCGCGTAGGAGACGCGGCGGAAGCTCTCCCGCTCGTCGACGGCGCTGATATGGACCTCGACCGCCGGGAGCGACACCGCCTTGAGCGCGTCAAGGATGGCGACGCTCGTGTGCGTGTAGGCCGCGGGGTTGATCACGATCGCGTCCTCGGCACCGTACGCCTGCTGGATGCGCTCGACGATCGCGCCCTCGTAATTGGACTGGAACAGCGAACACTCGATCCCAAACGCCGCGGCGGACGCCTCGATGAACGCGCAGAGCGACGCATAGCTGTTCGTGCCGTAGATCTCCGGCTCCCGGACGCCGAGCATGTTCAGATTCGGGCCGTTAATCACGAGGATCTTCATCTCTCCCCGCCTCCCTGTCTTTTTTTCTGTATTGTACCATCAACGCCCCGTTTGTCAAGCAAAGTCATCCCGCAGCGCAAGACGCAGCTTTTCGAGCGCACGCTTCTCCAGACGCGAGACGTAGCGACGCGCTTATTGTAAGTGATTGATCCCCTCCAACTGTGGGAATTTGAAATGTATGATGACCTGTTTATCCTCCGTCAGCTCCACCCGCTCGATCAGGCTGACCAGCACCTCCCGGCTGCGGACGCCTGTTTCGAGGAAGCGCCGCACAAGCTCTCTTGCCTCCGCCTCCCTTTTCCGCGGGGAAACCTCCGGCGTCTGTATCGCGTCCAGGCGTTCCGCCGCCGCGGTGCGCTCGGCCTTGACCTTCCGATAGATGCGCTCAAAGTCTCCCTCGTCCAGCGTCCCGTTCAGCTTATCCAGGTAGATCTTGTCAAGCTGCGCCGTCAGCGCGTCCAGCCTTGCTTTCAGCGCGGCCTGTTCTTCTTCCACGCTGTTTGTCTGCTCGGCCTGCTCCAGCTCCTCGCAGGCGACAAGCAGAAGTGCGTCGGGATCAAGATAGGCTTGACACACCTGTTGCACGCGTTCCAGCACCGCCTCGGTCAGCGTCTGTTCCTTGATGTTGTGGCAGGTGCAAACGCCCGCCGAGGTGAAACGCTGATAAGTGCGGCACACAAAGAACAGAACGTCCTCCCCTTTCGCGTTCCGGCGGTTAAGGACGGCCAGCGGGTAGCCGCACTCATGACAGAAGATCAGCCCTTTCAACAGGAAGTCATAAGTGCGGCTGCGGGTATGCTTGCGGCTGTCTACCAGCATCCGCACCTTGCGAAAGGTCTCCCTGTCGATGATCGGCTCATGGGTATTCTCTACCACAACCCAACTTTCCCGCGGCTGACGGACGGTCTTTTTCGACTTATAGCTGGCCTTGACCGACCGACCCTGAACCATGTTCCCGATATAGGTCTCGTTTTGCAGCATATCGGAAATGCGCTCGCTGGACCACAGGCCGTTGTAGGGCCCGATCTTGCCGGGCGTCAGGCCTGCATAGGTGGCCGGCGTCGGTACGCCCTCGGCGTTGAGCGTCGCGGCGATCTTCCGGCAGCTCATGCCGGAGAGAGCCATGTCGAAGATGCGCCGCACCGTCGGTGCCGCTTCCTCGTCGATCACGATTTTGTTTTTCTCGCTTGGGTGCATCCGATAGCCATAGACGGGCTTGCCGCCGATGAATTGCCCTTTCCGCTGCTTGTCGCGCTTGACGCTCTTGATCTTCTTGGAAATGTCTTTGGCGTACATGTCATTCATGATGGCACGAAAGGGGGTAATGTCGTTGGCCGAGGATTCCACGCCCGTGTCGATCCCGTCCAGCAGGGAGATGTAGCGCACCCGGTTTTCCGGGAAGTAGCGCTCCATGTAGTGCCCGGTCAGAATGTAGTCGCGACCCAGACGGCTGAGGTCTTTGGTAATGACCATGTTGACCTTCTTGGCCTCAATGTCCCCGATCATCCGCTGAAAACCGGGGCGATCGAAGGTCGTCCCGCTCCACCCGTCGTCGATATAGGTGTCATAGACAAGGATATGTTGCTGCCTTACAAATTCGTCGAGCAGGGATCGCTGATTCGTTACGCTTTGGGATGGGCCCTCGCTCTCGTCCTCCTTTGACAGCCGTATGTAAAGGGCTGCCCGATAGTCCAATGGGTTACTTATTTCTATCTGCATATTTGCCTCCAGAAACAAGCGACCATTCATCATCTATATTGTAAAATATGATGCTGATCATGTCAAATTATGTGCTGTTTCCGTGAGGTTTATCTGTATAAAAGTGCGGAAAGCCTCAATTAGCAAGTTCTCCGCGCTTTCCCCTTTCTCGTTATAGGTACAAGTCACCGTGATCTGCATTTTTGCTTTCTCCATAGAACACCTCCTGACTACTCTATGCATATGCCGCTCCGCCTCGTTTTTTGCCTGTCCATCGGGAAACATGTCTCACCGTGAGACACATTTTCTGTTGTTTCCTTCTGTTTATCTAAAACAAAAACAGGCTCTGAAAAAGCGGAAATTCGCAAAAGTAGTCAAAAGATATGAAAAAGAGATCGTTTTCGTTAAGTTTCTCTATATTACTGTCCAGATTGTATTATTGCCTTTTCATTGAAAAAGAGCAACTTGACCTTACTCGATCAAGTCGCTCTTTTTTAGATTGCATTTGCTGCAGAGGGTTTGAAGATTATCAAAGACAGTTTCTCCTCCTTTTGACCACGGAATAATATGGTCTATATGCAGAACGACAGAGGGATCTATTGCCGGAGAAGCTCCACACTTACGGCATCTAAATTTGTCTCTTCGGTAGACTTTAAGCACTAAATGAGTATTTGGCTCTCTTTGAGTATTGTGTTTATATGGAGGCTCTGGATAATCAATAATTTTCTTATGCTTTGTTATTATTTCATTTGTCTGTTCCATTGTTTCGCTGGAATTATCATCATCAATGTACTCAACAAAGGATTCCAATGCTTTTCTCCAACTTCCGAAATGACGAGAATATGTATTTAGAGAGAACTGCGATAATCCTTCCTTTATATCAGTAGACGTAGGTTGTCTTCCTAATTTAATCCACAGTCGTTCTATTTCCTGAAAAAGAACTTCAGTTGTGATTTTTCTGCCAGACACGAACTTGTATGGTGAAAGTCCTGCAGCTTCTAACGAATTATTCCACGATCCAAATCTCCGATGATATGTGCTTCTTGAGAATTCTCCATATTTTTTGTAGTCGCCACTTGAGAAAGTGGATGCATGGAGAATGCCTGCCACCTTCTGCAAATCAGAAACAAGTTGTTCGTTTGAGACTTCTGAATAGTTATGACCCCCTTTTTCTGCTGCATGTTGGTATTTAGAAACGTTCAAATCGCACATTTCTAATGCTGCGGTCCAACTTCCAAAGTGTCTCAAAAAAGTATTTGAGCTATATTTCCCATATTGGCGATATTCATCTCTTGTTAAGGATCCTTTTCCCACAATACTGGCAACTCTCTTTATATCTTCAAGCAGCTCGTTATCTGAGATATTTTTATGGTACTCATTCAGTTCGAACTTCATCGCTTTTCTCCTGTATTTGTAAAGCAAGTATGGCATTTGGTAGCACAAACGCCCTTGTTAGGGGAAAGCCCCTAAATCCCCGGTAGTGGAAAACGCTCTTATTCGGCAATCCCCTTGCTTCTGTCGCGCCTGCCGTGGAGGAAGCGCCGAATCTCCACGCGGTCTTGAAAGACAGCATAGTACAGCACATAGTTCCTGACCGGCACTTTGCGGATCTCGTCCTGCATCGGGCGATCCGTGCGGTAAAGCTCGCAGGCATAGGGAAACTCTGCGATCTGCTTTATCGTCTCGGCAAACGCTGTCAACAAATCGCGGGCGGCTTTCGGCGCGTCCAGCGTATAGGCGATATAATCCATCGCCTCCAACAAATCGCTTTCCGCAAGCGGCAAATAGACGATCTTATGCACGCTTCCGATCCTCCGCTCTATCCAGCAGTTCGTGCGCTTTTGCCATCACTTCCGCATGGCTGCGTCGCTCGGTCGTGCTTGCCGCCTGCAGCTCCGCCTCGCGCAGTTTGTCATATACCATGCTGTCATAGCGGTTTTGCTCGTAGCTCTCCATGCTCATGACGACGATGGAGCCGACACCATTCTTGGTCAGAAACACCGGCTCGCCGCTGAGCTGAGCTTCCTTCGTAATCTCCGCGAAATGATTTCGCAAATCGGAAACAGGTCGAATGTTGGGCATCTCGCCACCTCCTTGTTTAGCATTATTATATGCAAAATTGCGCTAATTGTCAACGTATAAAATTGTCTCAGCGTGAGACACATTTCATGGGTTTCAGGGCATTGCCCTGACAAGGGCGTTTGTGCTACCAAATGCCATACTTGTTTTATATATTGCTACTTTGATATGGAAAGCATTTGATAACTCATAACCGATTTTTTTACGTCTTTTCTAGCTTTTTTCAGTTTTTCTTGCAGCATTTCTAGGCATAAAACTTATCATTTTATTTTCTATTGATAAATTTTTGTTACAAAGTAAATATAACACAACTTGCTTTTTACTTATAAATTCGATAGAATGAGAATATAAGTAATACACGTTATAATGGGGGATGTAGTTGTGAAAGACAAATGCAAGGATTGCAAAGACCGGCCAACTCAATTAGAACGATTAGATTCGCTTATTCAAAAAGCTAAGACATATTCCGTTGTCTTAATTGTATTCGTTGTAGTAATTGGCATCCTTATTATTTTTGGACTCAGCATATGTAATAAGCAAATTCCTGGTCTTGCTGAAATGAGTTTGTTCGTAAGTATTGTTCTCGGTGTTGTTGCAACAATTGTAAGTATTGTTTCTATGTTGTTCAGTTTCTACGGTCTAGAGAAAACTGAAGAATCCGAAAGAAGACAGAACAATATATTAATGCAAATAAAGTCTATTGAAGAAGACACTCTTCGCTCGACCAAAACTATTCAAGATTCCATGACAACAGTATTAGCTGATAAAAAAGGCTTTACATTAAAGCAAGAAAAAGATGGGGCAAGCAGCAACCCTGCTGATGACGATTGACAAGTGAGGGTATTGTAATGAATTCTGTAAATTTTTCTCAATTACTCTGTTCGAACATTTCTGAATCTGGGACTGATATTGGTGGTATATTTGATACATTAATTTGTGAGCCCGGTGAAAATTGCTTTGTTATTTGTATTTTTTATTCTCAAACTCTTTCTTTGGAAGATCCTTTGATAAAATATTACTACAGGATTGTATTAAGGTACCTAGGTAATAACGGCTCTGGTCAGAAGCATTGTCGTGTCGATAGCGGTGTGTTTTGGGATGACGAGAATATGTCTCTGCAAGGTGCTGTGAATACAAAAGAGGCTCATTATCAAGCAACAAAGAGAGGTAATTCAGGAAAACTGGCAATAAGGTTTTGTACAAGTTTTGAACGTGAAGGGAATTATGAAGTTGACCTATACGTGAAGAAAATGGAGGAATCTGATAGCTTTGAGAGTATTGACAATCTATCTGTCAAGCAACTTAATTTTGTTACCCTTTCTCCTTTTTCAATCCATTTCAAGCAAAAAAACAATTAACGCAACTGATGAATGATCGCCTGTCATTTCATATTTTTCTGTAACTGCGATGCCTGGATCCGTCCGGGCATCGCTTTCATTTGGCGCGGTGATATACATAGCTGCGGCTGATCGAGCAGAGCGCGGCCGTCTCGCGCTGGGTGCGCCCCTCGCCGCCGTCAAGGCCGTAGCGCAGAGAGATGATGCGCGCCTCGCGCTTGTCGAGCGTGCGTGCGATCTCCCGGCGCAGACGCGTGCGGAGCTCGTCTTCGCACAGGCGCTCGCTGAGGTCCTGCTCCTGCGCCACGACGTCGAGCAGCGAGAGCGCACCGCTGTCGTCGTCCGTCTCGATCGCGTCGGAGAGGCTGACGTCAAGAGCGGATTTACGCTCGCGGCGAAAGTGCATCAGGATCTCATTCTCGATGCAGCGGCTCGCATAAGTCGTCAGATGCACGCCGCGGTCGCGCCGATAGGTGTTGATCCCCTTGATCAGACCGATCGTGCCGATCGAGATCAGATCGTCGGTGTCCTCGCTCTGGGTGTAGTATTTCTTGATGATGTGCGCCACCAGACGGAGATTGTGCTCGACGAGCTCGTTGCGCGCCGCGAGATCGCCCTGCTCCCAGCGCAGCAGCAGCGCCTCCTCTTCGGCGCGGCTCAGCGGCTTGGGGAAGGAATCGAAGGACGAGACGCGCAGCGTCAGAAGAAGACTGTTCATCAGGAGAAGAAACGCGGTTTCGATCATGGCTCTCACCTCGTTCCATCTTATTCCGCGTCTTCTCGTCCGATAACGGCAAAAAAGGCCAATGCCTGCGCATCGGCCTTTTTCGTTCCGTTCGGTTTTTACTCGGCAGCGGTTTCTTCCGCGGCGCGGATCTTTGTGAGCTCCTGCTCCTCGAGTTCGCGGTAAGCGACCTTGCCGACCAGAGTCTTGGGCATGTCGTCGCGGAATTCGATGTCGTAGGGCATCGCGTACTTCGCGATGTTCCTGCGGCAGTAGGCCAGCAGCGTCTCCTTGGTCTCATCGTTAGCGGGAACGCCGGCGGCGAGCTTGATGAAGGCCTTGACCTTCTGCATTCTGTAGGGATCGGGCACGCCGATCACGCAGCTCATCTGCACGAGCTCATGCGCGTCGAGGATGTTCTCGAGCTGGCCGGGATAGACGTTGTAACCCGAGGAGATGATCATCCGCTTCGCGCGGCCGCGGAAGTAGATGAAGCCCTCTTCGTCCATGACGCCGAGGTCGCCCGTGTAGACCCAGGTCAGACCATCGGCGTGCCGCCGCAGCGTCTGCGCGGTCTCTTCGGGATGGTTCATGTATTCCTTCATCACGGTCGGCCCGGCGAGCAGGATCTCGCCCTCCTGCCCATAGGGCAGTTCGCGGTCGGTGCCCGGCTCAACGATCTTGATATAGGTATCCGGGAAGGGCACGCCGATGCTCCCCTCCTTGAACAAGTGGGGCGGCGTGAGGCAGCAGGCCGTGACCGTCTCGGTCGTGCCGTAGCCCTCGCGGACCTGGATCGCGGCCTTGTGATCGTAAAGGAACTTGTCGAACTTTTTCTTCAGCTCGATCGACAGCGAGTCACCGCCGGAGAACACGCCCTTGAGGCTGCTCAGATCGGCGTTCTCCATGCTCTTCATGCGGAGCATCGCCTCGTAGAGCGTCGGGACGCCGGCAATGAAGTTGCAGCGGTTTTTGACGACCTGCTTGGCATAGTCCTTGGGATTCACGCGCGGGATCAGGATGCAGCAGCCCCCGACCTGGAGCATGGTGTGGATGCACACGCCGAGGCCGAAGCCGTGGAACATCGGCATCGCCGAGAGCATCTTGTCGCCGGGGCGGAACATTGGGTTCGTCGCAACGACCTGCGCGCCGAGGGCGGTGAAGTTGCCGTTCGTGAGCACGATGCCTTTGGTCTTGCCGGTCGTACCGCCGGAGTAGAGGATGACCGCGGGGTCGTCGCGCCCGCGGCTGACCTTGTAGTTGTAGAAGCAGGCGCGGCTGAGCTTCAGAAAATCGTTCCAGCGGATGACGGGCGCATCCTTCGGGATCTTTTTAAGCTTGCGGCCTTCGGTGAGCATGTAGCCCGCCTTCAGCGGCTGGGAGAGCGCGTCCTTCACACTCGCGATGATGATGTTGACGACCTTCGTGTTGCTTCGGACGCTCTCGAACTTATGATAGAACTGGTCGAGCGTGATCGCCGTCACGCTCTCGGATTCGTTGAGATAAAACTCGATCTCCTTCTCGGCGGAGAGCGGGTGGACCATATTTGCGACGGCGCCGACAAGGTTGACCGCGTAGAACATGCAAACCGCCTGCGGGCAGTTCGGCAGCGCGATCGTGACCCGGTCGTTCTCCCGTACGCCGATGGTCCTGAGCGCGCGGGCGCATCGCTCGATCTCGGCGATCATCTGGCGATAGCTCGTTTTTCGGCCCATGAAGGTAAAGGCGGTGTAATCGGGGTATCGTTCAGCCGTACGCCCGACCGCGTCAAACATGGAGCCATCGGGATACTCAAGATGCAGCGGGATATCCTCGGTACGGCCTTCCCATGGAGTCCTGGCGGTGATCTCGTTCATGTCTTTCTCTCCTGCTTACCTGTATTCAAAGCCGCTGGGCTCGCCGATCGGGCTGTCCAGCATCTCGGGATGCGCGAAAATGTGGCGAACAAGCTTGAGCGAGCGGGCAAAATAGAAGCCGTCCGCGATGCGCTCGTCGAGCGTGGCGCAGAAATCCACCACGTCGCGGATCTGCTTCGTGCCGTCGGGCATGACGATCTCTTCCTTGTGCAGCGTGCCGATCGTCACCATGAAGCTGTTCGTCCCGTAGTTGTTCAGATGATGGTAGACCGAGGGGCATTTGATACTGCCGAGGTTGCTGAGGAAGACCGAGGTGAAGTTCGGATCGCCGACGGTCAGCGACGCGGGCACGAGGCCCCAGAAATCGAGCCAGCGGATGCAGCGCACGAAGAACATCAGAAACAGGCGCGGCAGCTTCTTGAGCACGTCCATCGTCGCGTCGATGCCGCCGTCCGCGGTCGCGCTCCTGCGCATCTCGGTCGTGTCGCCCACGATCTTTCTGCTGATCGAGTCGAGCGTATCCTCCTCCGTGGGCTTGAGCACCATGAGCGATTCCTCCGCGCCGTCGGCAAAACGGCGCTTGGCCACGAAGCCGAGCGAGATCTCATAACGCTCATAGGTGCGGCGGCCCTGGATGAAGCGGTTGAGGAAGGGCCGCTCGTGGACCATCTTGCTCACCGCAAGGAGGATGCAGTGGAACAGGGTCGTTTTGTACTCGGGATGGGACGCGTTTTTCTTTTCGAGGTACGGAAGCAGCTCCGTCACGTCGATCTTGTCCTGCAGACAGACTTCGCAATCGGTGCGGTTCGGCATCAGGTTGGACATGATGCACTGCAGACCGGTCACTTCTCTGACCCAGCGTCCGTCCCGGCGGTCTCCGCGTCTTCTCTTTCTCTCGGCCATATCAGGCGCTCCTTCCATAAAACTTAAAATTTTTTGTATATCGCTTTACACTATACACCTTTCTTTTTCCAATGGGAAGAGCAAATTTCCCAATCGGCATTTTTTTCGATCTTTTGCGACGCGGAAAACCGAGGCGCTTGCCATCCCGGGGCCGGATGCGTATAATAGAGGCGGAAAGGAAGGATGCACGATGCAGCGTCGTTTATTCTTATGCGGCCCCTCCGGCTGCGGTAAATCCGCGATGATCCGCGCAGCGCTCGCCGAATCGCTCGCCGGCGCGGGAGGCTTCGTTACCGAGCGCGTCAGCACGCCGGGAGGAAAGCTTCTCGGCTTTGATCTGCTCCCCTCCGCCGCCGCCGGCGGGATCGAAGGCTTTGAGGGCGCGCGTTTTCTCGATTATTCGTGCGACCCGCCGAAGAAGGACAACGAGGTGTTCCGTCTCGAGGCCGTGCGGCTGCTGCAGGAGGCGGAATACTATCCCTACGTTCTGCTCGACGAGATCGGCGGCTATGAACTGGTGATCCCGCAGTTTCGCGCGGCGCTTGCGGATTTCCTCTCATCCTCCGTCCCGTGCATCGGCGTGATCAAGGACCTCGCAGGCGTCTATGAACAGCAACGGCACTTCGGACTGGGCGAGCGCTTTCCCGCGCTTGCGCTGAAGCTGCGTGAGGCGCTGGAGCGCGACGGCGATACGCTTGTCCTCGACACGAGCGGCCGCGGCGACGAGCATGCGGCGGCGCTTGTCCGGCGCTGGGCGGAGAGCTATGCATTCTGAAAGCTCTTGCGGTTTTGCTCGATTTGCGATAGAATATAGTATCAAACATCAGCGGAGGCCCAGATCATGAGCGAAGAAGTCTATTATCACGACCACGGCGACGGCGTCGTCCACAGCCATCCTCTTGATGGCGAGCACGGTCACAGCCACGCGCACGGCCACGTCCATACGGAAACCAAGGCTGTGCTCAACCGTCTTTCCCGCGCCATCGGACATCTGGAGTCCGTCAAGCGCATGGTGGAGAGCGGGCGCGACTGCACGGAGGTCCTCGTCCAGATCGCCGCGGTGCGCTCCGCGCTCAGCAGCACCGCCAAGGTCATCCTCAAGGACCATCTGGAGCACTGCGTGGCCGACTGCAGTTCGGACTCCGAGCAGCTTCAGGCGCTCAACGAGGCCATCGATAAGTTCATGTAAGCGCATATCATATTTAATTTTGATCTGGAGGAAAACAAATGAAAAAGATTATCAGCATTCTTCTGCTGGCTGCGATGCTGCTGACGCTGGCGGCCTGCGGCGCGAAACCCGCGGAACCGAAGACCTCGTCCGCGCTTGACAAGGACATCTCCCCGGCGCAGGCGGAAGAGCCTGTGAAGGAGCAGGAAGCCGAGCCCGAACAGGCGGCTGAACCCCAGCAGGAAGCCGAGCCCCGGCAGGAGCCTGCGTCCGAACCGGAAGCCGAGAGCGCCGAAGAAGAAAAGATCGACGCGCAGGACATGGTCGGCGAGAAGGACGCGACCAGCTATGCCAACAAGGGCCTTGGCATTCGGGTATCTGTCCCCGCCACCTGGCAGGTCCTCAGCGACGAGCAGACCGCTCAGTTGATGGGCCAGCTGGCTGAGAACGTCGACAGCGAGTCGCTGGCCGAAGCGCTGAGCACCGCCGGTTCGATGTGTGACATGTACGCCGTCGCGCTCGACGGGGGCGGCGACAACGTGAACATCACGATTGAGGATCTCGGCATCCTCTACGGCATCGCACTCGACGAAGAGAAGTATCTGGAGATCGGTCTGAAGAATCTCGAGGGAAGTCTCGGCCAGATGGGAATCACAAACATCCGGGTCGAAAAGGAAACCTTCCCCTTTGCCGGCGGCGATCGCTTCTCCGCTTTGATTAAGGCCGATTTCAACGGGAAGCCGATGTATGAGCGAATGGTCCTCCTGAAGGTCGGCAGATACATGGGCCTCGTCACCTCCTTCTCCTTTGACGAGGGGCGCATGAACGATATCCTCAACTGCTTTGAGGCGTATTGATCGGATAATAATCTCGTAAAGAGCTGCCGCGTTGCTTTGCGGCAGCTCTTATTGTGACCGATAAATCTGCACATTGCAGTTAACATAATATTTACCTGTCCGGACCGAATACGAAAAGGACTGCCGCAGCGACGCTGCGGCAGTCCTTATTTATTTGTTCTGTTCGATCTTATTTGGAATTGAAGATCTTGAAGATGCTGTCGAAGGGATCTTCCTCGGCGGGCGCTTCCTCGGCCGCGGGCGCGGCGGGAGCGGGAGCCGGGGCGGGCTTCGCGGCCGCCTTCTCGGCGGCGCTGCTGAAGAGGCCCTGCGGCGCCTCCTGGACGGTGACGGGGCGAACAGGCGCGGCGGCGACGGAGGAGGATCGGGTCGCGGCGGGGGGAGCGGTCGCGTCCAAGCCGGTGGCGATGACGGTCACGCGGATCTCGTCCTCCATGGTCGGATCGAAGGTGGCGCCGAAGATGATGTTGGCGTCGGGGTGAGCGGCCTCCTGAACGAGGCTGGCGGCTGACTCGATGTCGTCCAGACCCATGTCCTCGGAGCCGGTGATGTTGATGAGCACGCCGCGCGCTCCGTTGATGGAGGTTTCCATGAGCGGGCTCGCGACCGCCATGCGGGCGGCCTCCTCGGCCTTGCCCTTGCCGGCGGCATGGCCGACGCCCATGTGGGCAAAACCGGCGTTCTTCATGATCGTCGTCACATCGGCAAAGTCAAGGTTGATGAAGCCCGTGTTCTTGATGAGGTCGGAAATGCTGGTGACAGCCTGGTGCAGCACGTCGTCGGCAATCTCGAAGGCGTTCGCCAGCGTGATCTTCTGATCGGTGGCATATTTCAGACGGTCGTTCGGGATGATCAGGAGGGAGTCGACCTTGTCGAGCAGCTCCTTGATGCCGGCGTTGGCCTGATCCATGCGGCGCTTGCCCTCAAACTTGAAGGGCTTGGTCACCACGCCGACGGTCAGGATGCCCGCCTCGCGCGCAAGCTCGGCCACGACCGGAGCCGCGCCGGTGCCGGTGCCGCCGCCCATGCCGGCGGTGATGAACACCATGTCCGCATCCTCGAGCGCCTTGGCGATGTCGTTGCGGCTCTCCTCGGCAGAACGCTTGCCGATATCGGGATCAGAGCCTGCGCCCTGGCCATGGGTCATCTTCTCACCGATCTGGATCTTCTGGTCGGCGTTGGAGACACTGAGGGCCTGCTTGTCCGTGTTCACGGCGATGAACTCGACGCCTTGCGTGCCGGACTTGACCATTCTGTTGAC
>CAMVJF010000017.1 GCA_947167725.1 uncultured Clostridia bacterium
GTCGAGGGATGCCCCTATGACATGAGCTTTTCCGGGCTCAAAACGGCCGTGATCAATCTTGTTCATCATGCCGCGCAGCTTGGACAGACCCTGGACCGCAGTGCGCTCGCGGCCTCCTTTACGCGCGCTGTCAGCGAGAGTCTCGTGCCCCGCGCGATCGCGGCGGCCAAAGAGAAGGGGAGAAGCCGTCTCGTTGTCGCGGGCGGCGTCGCGGCCAATTCCCGCATCCGCGCGGACTTTCAGAGGGCTGCGGCGGAGAACGGTCTTGAACTCTTTATCCCGCCGCTGCGTCTTTGCGGCGACAACGCGGCCATGATCGGAGCGCAGGCCTATTACGAATACCTCGCGGGGGTGCGCGCCGGGAGCGATCTCAACGCCTACGCGAACATGGACCTGAACGCATCCTTTTCCCGCGGCTGATCCGCGCGATCCTTTCCGAACGACAGAAACAGAGGGAAGATGAACTATGCCAACCGTACATGATGGACACCGCGAGCGCGTCAAGGAGCAGTTCGCCGTTTACGGCGGCGAGAGCATGACCGATATCCAGTATTTTGAAATGCTGCTCTTTTACGCGATACCGAGACGCGATACGAACGAATTGGCACATGCGCTCCTGGAGCGCTTCGGCTCGCTGCGCGCCGTTCTGGACGCGGACCCCGCCGAGCTCAGGTCGGTAAAGGGGATCGGTGAGAACGCTGCGCTGCTGATCAAAACGGTCCGCGAGGGGATGCGCCGCTATATGGTCGAGCCGAACCGGGAGATCAGATACATTTTCTCTTCCTCTGACGCGGGCAGGTATTTCCTCCCGATCCTCCAATACGAGACCATCGAGAAGGCTTATCTGATGTGCCTCGACAAAAACGACGCGATCATCTCCTGCACCGAGATCTCCTCCGGCATCCAGGGCGCCGTCAACGTTACAATCCGCCAGATCGTGGATACCGCCGTGCGGCGCTGCGCGGCGAAGGTCATCCTGGCGCACAATCACCCCAGCGGCAATCCCTATCCCTCGGCGGAGGATAAGCTGTTGACCGACGGTCTGAAGAAGGCGCTGCGCCTGATGGAGATCAAGCTCAGAGATCATATCCTGGTCGCCGGGAAAACGTATGTATCATTTGCCCAATTCGGCTTCCTCTGACCGAAGCCCTCGAAAGAATTAATTATGTAAACTAAAATGTGTTTCTTTTTTGTAACTATGCCGCGTTTCAGGCTTCGACCCTTCTCGACCGTTCACGTCTCTTTTCATTTGATTTCAACGGCTTTCGCGTGTTGAAAAAGTTGTTGAAAATGTTGATAACTATTTGAAAAGTTTTTATTTTTTTTCGTTATGTAACGCAATGCTTTCGATCATACCCTCGGAATTTGCCGGGATTAATCCCGAAAAGCATCGGATTCCCCGCAGAATAATCGACAAAACCGGAGACGCGGTTTCAATCGATTTCTGATTTGATACACACTTATACTCTTTGTAATCCTCCCTTTGCAGATCCGACGCGATTATCGGCAAAGCCTTGATTACGGCGCACGCGTCTGTTACAATAATAAAAGAGACGGCGGATTCGATCGTGGGATTTGATTGCTCTTTCAACCGGCCGACCGGTCCGGCGGCGAAGGATGCGTTCGATCATCTGCCCGATGTTCGCGGCAACGGATCTATGGCGAAAAGCTTTTTGGTTTTATGCCGTCCTGTCGTCGTTACAGGAAGCACAAACGAGTTCAAAATGGAGACTGTCTTATGAAGAATACGGAAGAAGCGGAGATCAGACTCTCCGATATCGCGGCGGCTCTTCTCAAGGCCTTCAGGCCGATCCTCTTCGTCGCGCTCGCGTTCCTGCTGCTGGGCGCGGCATTCGGGTTCGTAAAGGCCGGAAAAGCCGCGGCCGTCACCGAGGAGGACGTCCGGCTCGCGGAGAAGGATTATCTCGCGGCGAAGGACGCTTTCTCCGAGGCGGAATTGGCGCTGAGCAGGAAAAAGGACTGGGACGTCCCCGCGGCGGAAGCGGCGATCGTCCGGAGCGAGCAGATCGCCCTGCACAGACGGGAATATGTGGACAACAGCCTGTTCTATGCGCTGGATCCCTTCCACTGCGGAATATCCCGGCTGAGCTTTTATGTCGAAACGGACAGCAAGATCGATCCCAGCGCACCGGGGCTGGGCGTGGACCCGCAGGCGAGCATCGTGACGGCTGATACGAGGATCTTTTCCTCCGACGGCGAGATCCTCGACAGGATCAGAGAGTTGATGGGCTGCGATGCGTCCGCTGCCTATCTCAAGGAAGTGGTCTCCGTCTACGGCGTCTCCGACCGTTTTGTTGAGATCGTCGTGCGCCATGCGGACGCACAGGTGGCGGAGAAGGTGGCGGATTACCTTTATGAAACGCTTCTGGAGCGTCTCAACGGAAGCGTGGGCGGATTCTCGGCCAATACGATCAGCCGCTTCACCGGCTACGAGGTCGACTGGGAGATCAACGACCATCATCTCGCTGCCGAGGACAATCTGATGACCGCCGAGCGCAATCTGCAGGAGGCCAAAGACAAGCTGCAGCAGCTCAAAGACGATATCTCCACGCAGGAGCTGGAGCTCGCGGAAGTGAAAGAAAAGGTCGAGCGCGCGCAAAAGGCTTTTGAGAGCAAAAAGGCTGCGCTGGCTTCTTCTTTCGGCGAGGGGAAGGGCGTCGTGAAAAAGACGCTTCGCTATGCGCTGATCATGTTTGCGGGCGGTCTCCTTCTCGGCTGCTTCTCGGCGCTCTTTCTCTTCCTCGCGGGCGGCAAACTGGAAAACCAGAGCGGGATCCTCTCGCGCTACGACTTCCCGCTGCTCGGCGTCCTGCCGAAAAAGGAACGCCGCATGTTCGATAAAACGATCCGACGGCTGGAGGGCGATCCGGAAACGGACTATGACAGCGCCGCGCGTGTCGCCCTTCAGAACTTCCGTTCCCTTGCCGTCGGCAAGCGCTTCTGCGTCGTGTCCTCTCTCGGGAAAGAGACGGCGGAAAAGCTCGCCGCGTTCTTCGAGGGCGGGGACGTTCCCTGCGGCGACATCCTGCGGGACAGCTCTGCCGTGAAAGCGCTTGCGGATGTCGACGGCATCCTTCTCGTGGAAGAGAGGGGCCGCAGCCGTATCGGCCTGATCGACAGCGAGGTCCTGCAGGCGAGCTCTCTTGGAAAAGAAATCTTCGGCATCATCCTTCTGTGATGGACCGTCAGAGCATCCTCCCGCATGTTTCATGCGGGAGGATGCTTTTCTCCTGTTCGGGCGGAAAAGCTCCTTATTTGCCGCATCATAAGGATTCTTATGAAACATATCGGTTGAAAAGTTCATGCAGAAAAGGTATAATACGCTCAGCCTGCCCGGGCTTCGTCACACGAACAACAGGGGATGACGCCCGCTTCCGGGCGCACACCGGGCAGCCCATCCTTTTGTAGACCGAACCCGCTTCGTGCGGGGATCGAGGAGCATATGCTGAAAAAACGTGTTTGGAAACCGATTGCCGGTTTCATTCTCATCCTGCTGCTGATCTCTTCCGGATACTTTATCTGGTCGCTCAACCGTCTCGATATCCTGCCTCCGCTGTTCTTTTTTGTGATCGTGAGCGTCATGCTCATGTCTCTCGCCGTCGCGTCTCTGTTCCTCTATGCAGGCATCAACGACAGGCCGAGCAGACAGAGACGCTCGCGGAGAGTGATCGCCCTTCTTCTCTCCGCGCTGATCACGGTGGTGGGCCTGTTCGGCGCCGCCGTGCTGAAAAGAGCGGAGCAGGCGAAACAGGCCGTGACGAATCCCTCCTTTGAGATCAAGGCCGTCGTGAACGTTTACGTCCTGCCGGACGATCCGGCGCAGCGCCTCGCCGATACGTCCGGATATCGTTACGGCGTGCTCGGCGCATACGAAAAGGACAACTCCGATTACGCGCTCGCCGATATCGAAGGTCGGCTCGGCGCGGAGGTGGAGGCCGTGGAATACGACGGGATATCGGAGGCCCTCAGCGCGCTCGGCGAAGGGGAGATCCGCGCCATGGCGGTGAACGAGAACTATCTCTCCCTGCTGCGGGACAGCGAGAAATACAGCGAGCTCCTCCTTTCGATCCGCATTGTCGATCAGATCGTGATCCCCTTTACGGATACGGACAGAGCGAACGCCAGACCGGCCAAACCTGCGGTGGACGACGGGGGAGAGAAGGATGAGACCCCGCGCCAGGAGGGCATCCGGGGGAAGCTCCAAGACGGTGAGACCTTCATCCTCTATCTGAGCGGCAACGACGCGCGCACGGCTGCCCTGACGAAGGGACGGAGCGACGTCAATATCCTGATGATCGTCAACCCGACGACGAAGCAGATCCTGCTTCTCAACACGCCTCGCGACTACTATGTGCCGAACAACGCATGCGGCGGTGCAATGGATAAGCTCACGCACTGCGGCCTGTTCGGAACTTACAATTCCATGGAAGCGCTGGAGGGCCTGTACGGCGTTTCGATCGACAACTACTGTCAGATCAATTTCAGAGGCTTTGAAAAACTGATCGACGCCATCGGAGGCGTCACGCTGAACAACCCGCAGGCTTTCAGCCGCGAGGAGGGTTTCTATCCGGCCGGAGAGATCACGCTCAACGGACGGAGGGCGCTCGGCTTCGCACGCGAACGCTTCAGCCTCGGAGAGGGAGACGTCGCCCGCGGGCGCAACCAGATGCGTCTGATCCGCGCCATGCTGGACAAGGTGAGGAGCGAGGGCGCTCTGATGCTCGTGAATTATGCCGACATCCTGGAAAGCCTGGAGGGCATGTTCGCCACTGACCTCACATCCGAGGAGATATCCGCGCTGGCGAAGCTCGCCATCGGCGAGCTCAACGCCTGGGATCTCAAGGCCTATACAGTCTCCGGCTGGGGCGGCATTATGAAGACCGCCTCGGGCGGCGTCGAGCCGCTGTATGTGATGAGACCGAACGAAGAACAGGTCGCCTATGCCTCCTCGCTGGTCGAAATGATCTCCAACAACACGATCCTGACGGAGGACGACGTCGATCATACCCTCGGCTGAGACAGACCCTCGGCAATACTCCTTCCGACTGAGAGGCGCACCATGAAGAAAACGAGCAGAAAAGCGAATAGGAACACCGACAGGGCCGCGACGCTTTCTCCCGCCGGCGTGAAACGCGATCGTCTGAGGAAATCCAGACGCAGACTGAAGGCACTGGTGATCGTTCTGGCCGCGGCCACGCTTCTCTCCGCCTTCGGGCTGTTTGCGATGTGGAAGTGGGAAGACAAGATCTGGACGCCCGAGGAAGCGCAGACTGAGGGCTTGCGGAGTATTGCGGATTCAACGGAAATGATGCAGTGTGCCAGGGGACTCAAGGCCAGTGTGAAAGAGCTGGCCGCCGCGCTCAAGGATCAGGATATCGCCGCGGCGAAGCAGGCGAGAGAGCGGATGCGCGGCAAGATCGCCGATACGAGGGGCGTGCTGGATTCCCCGTTCTGGAAGACCGCCGGCGTGCTGCCCGCGGTGAACGAACAGTTGAATCATGTTGAAGAGCTTCTCGACATCCTGGAAGAGGCCGATCGCACGATACTCGAGCCCACGCTGCGGCTCATGGAAGAGATCCCGTTCTCGGAACTGAAAACGGAGGAAGGTCTCTATATTCACAATGTCGTCCGCTACTTTGACTTGTTCGAACAGCTCTACCCGGAGGCCGGGAGGCTCTTAGATCGGGTCAAGGCGCTCGATCTGAGCGTGATCGACCGCGACGGCAAGATCGCGGCCTACCTCGCGCAGGCGGATGATCTCATGGCCTTCGGCGACGAAGCGCTTTCATACCTGCCCGCGGCCCGCGCCATCATCGGCGACGGCGGAAACAGACGCTTTATCTTTGCCGCGCAGAACACCTCCGAGATGCGCGCCTCCGGAGGCTTCCCCGGCGCGATCGCGACGATGACCATCGAAAACGGCTACCTCCATATCTCTGAGTTTTCGAGCGTATATTATGTTTTCAACTGGCTGACGCCATACTGGGCCAACGTCACGCAGACGGAAAACCGTCTGTTCGAGGGCAGACTGAATTACACCTGGGACGCAGATTTCTGCCCGAACTTTGAGCGAGTTGCCGAGATCTGGACGATGGGCTATGAGATCTGGAACGAGGTAGAAGCCGACGGCGTCGTTTCTGCGACGCCCGCCATCATCCAGAAGCTCCTGTCCTTCCTCGGCAGCATCACGCTCTCCGACGGTACGGTGTTGGACGGGGAGAACGCCACGCGCGTTCTCGGCCACGACCTTTATTTCAAGTATCTGGGCACATACCAGGAAGAAAACGCGGGGGAGATCGTGGACGATCTCTTCGGCGAGTGCGCCAAAAAGACCTTCCGGCTCCTGATGGATACCTTCAGCCTGTCACATATGCGGGACTATTTCAACTTCTTCCGCGACAGCATCGAGGATCGCAGCCTGATGGTCTGGCTGAAGGACGAGGAGGGGCAGCAGAAGATCCGCGACGCCGGCTGGAATGCGGGGCTGAACACCGACCCCTCGCATCCCGAGATCGGCGTGTTCTTCAACAGCAGCTCCTCGAGCAAGATGACCTGGTATCTCGACATCGACCCGACGTTGTCGGAGCCGACGGTCAACGAGGACGGCTCGCGCACCTATGAGTTTACCGTCCGCTTCTCGAACGTTCTCACCGAGGAGGAGCGCCGGCAGGCGAGCCTCTATATCCTGGGCTTCACGAACGGGATTACGGGGACGGCTTATGTTTTCGCGCCTGCGGGCGGCACGATCGTTTCGTACGACAGCAACGCCGCCTACGGCCTGTTCAAGGACAGCTATAACGATCTCGAGCTGGTCTATCAGCAGATCAATGTCCTGCCGGGGCAGCCCTATGTCCTGCACTGCACGATCACGACGGCTCCCGGCGTCGACGAGAACGTGAAGGTGATCACGCCGCCGACCATGCAGGCCTACCGGTGATCGCATAACAGACAGGAAATCGAACACCGTTGGCAGGAAACGATGTCAGCGGTGTTCTTTTCATTCTGCCCCGCATCTCCCTCGCCCCTCATCCCTGATGCCGCCCCCCGGCATCTCCGGCTGAAATCTGCGCTTTGGTTGACAAGTTATTCATTTTATGTTAACCTACTAATGGAGTAGTATACCCTTTGCGATCATGATCGCTACTGCGACGAACTGCCGTGACGAGATCTGATCGCGTTGGAGGCGTCAAGAACTTGTATAGAAAGAGAACAAAAGGCCTCATCAAGCATTGGGACTTCATCCTGCTGGACATCCTGTGCATGCAGGCGGCTTTCGTGGCCAGCTTCTGGCTGTTTCACGGCTTCCATAACCCTTATCGCATACAGGCGTTCCAGTATCAGGCGATCGTCCTGTTCCTGAGTCAGCTGCTGATCACGGCTTTTGCAAAGAACTACGGCGGCATCCTCAGAAGGAAACGCTTCGACGAGCTGCTTGCGATCTTCCAGTACATCCTGGGGACCGTCCTGCTGGCGATCCTGTTCATGTTCCTCACGCACAATTCCGCGATCGCGTCGCGTCTTCAGATCGGCTTTACGGCGGTCTTCTTCCTGCTGTTCGACTTTATCGCCCGGCATCTGAACAAGCTCCGGGTCATTCGCTCGAGCGAAGGGGAAAAGGGAAAGCGCTCGCTTGTTCTGTTCACCTCGGCCAAGCTGGTCGACGAAGCGCTTGAAAAGCTCTATATCACAGATTCCTATCGGGACTTCACGGTCTCTCAGATCGTACTGCTGGACGGCGAGGCCGGCGAGATGCCGGGGCGCCCGGCGATCCCCATCTCCACGCTGAGCGATCGGACGCTCCGCGAGATCGGACACGACTGGGTCGACGAGGCGTTCATCCTGCAGTCGAACGATATGGTTTTCCCGAGCTCGCTGATGGACGACCTGATGACGATGGGCATCACGGTCAGCTATACGATGGCCGCTGTCAATAACGACAAATGGCCGAACACGGACGTCAAAAAGCTCGGCGAATACAAGGTGCTGACGAACGCGGTCCGGATCGCGGCGGGGTGGGAGCTTGCGGCGAAGCGCCTGATGGATATCGTCGGCGGCGTCGTCGGCTGCATCTTGACCGGCGTGATTTTCCTGTTTGTCGCGCCGCTGATCTACGCCGCGGATCCCGGCCCCGTGATCTTTACGCAGGAGCGCATCGGCGAGAACGGAAAGCGGATAAGGATCCACAAGTTCCGCAGCATGTATCTCGACGCGGAGAAGAGAAAGGCCGAGCTGATGTCCGAGAACAAGGTCAAGGACGGCATGATGTTCAAGCTCGACGACGACCCGCGCATCATCGGCAGCGAGAAGAAAGACAGGAACGGCAGGCCGAGGGGCATCGGCAACTTCATCCGCAGCACCTCGCTGGATGAATTCCCGCAGTTTTTCGACTGCCTGATCGGGAACATGTCGCTGGTGGGCTGGCGTCCCTGCACGCTGGAGGAATGGGAGAAATACGATCTCAAGCATCGCATCCGCGCCAGCATGAAGCCGGGGATCTCCGGGCCGTGGCAGGTGAGCGGACGCAGCGAGATCACCGATTTCGACGAGGTCGTCAAGCTGGATCGCGAATACATCGAAAAATGGAATCTGCTGCTGGATATCAAGATCCTTCTGAAGACGGTCGTGGTCGTTCTGAAATGCCGCGGCGCGGAATGATCGATCGGTGGACACGGAACGATGAGCAAGGCGGAGAAAAAACTGAAGATCGCAATGCTCGGCCATAAACGGATCCCGAGCCGCGAGGGCGGGATCGAGATCGTCGTCGAGGAGCTTGCCTCGCGCATGGTGCGGCGGGGCCACGAGGTCGTCTGCCTCAACCGGGCGGGCCATCATGTGAGCGGAAAGGAATTCGACCGGGATGCGGGGGACGAGTACCGCGGCATCCGCCTCAGAACGGTCCCCACGATCGACCGCAGAGGGCTCGCCGCGATGACGAGCAGTCTCTCCGCGGCGCTGATCGCGGCCTTCGGCCGCTTCGATGTGGTTCATTTTCACGCGGAAGGCCCCGCGGCGATGTGCCTGATCCCGCATCTGGCCGGCAAGCGCGTCGTGGTCACGATCCACGGCCTTGACTGGGCGCGCGCGCAGTGGGGCGGCTTTGCCTCCCGCTATATCAAATGGGGCGAGCGCCAGGCCGTTAAGTACGCCGACGAGATCATCGTGCTGTCGCGCGGCGTTCAGAACTACTTTCTCGAAAACTATGGGCGAAAGACCGTGTATATCCCAAACGGCGTCACCAGACCCGAGCCCGTTCCCGCCGAGCGGATCACCGATCGCTGGGGACTCGAAAAGGACGGCTATATCCTTTTCCTCGGCCGCATCGTGCCGGAAAAGGGACTGCGGATTCTGCTCGAAGCCTGGAAGGGCGTTCATACGGACAAAAAGCTCGTGATCGCCGGCGGAAGCTCCGATACGCAGGATTTCATGGATGAGCTCATTTCGATCGCGGACGAGCGCGTTGTTTTCACCGGATTCCAGCAGGGCAGGATTCTCGAGGAGCTGTATTCAAATTGCTATCTGTACTGCCTGCCCTCCGATCTGGAGGGGATGCCGCTGTCGCTGCTCGAGGCCATGAGCTACGGAAACTGCTGCGTGGTGAGCGATATCCCGGAGTGCACGGAGGTCGTCGGGGATAAGGCGGCCGTCTTTGCGCACTCCTCCGCGGAGGAACTCAAAAGGGTACTGCAGCGTCTTCTCGATTCTCCGGAGACGGTCCGGCGATACAGAGCCGGGGCGGCGGAGTATATCTGCGCCAGATTTGATTGGGAGAATGTGGTCGACCGGACCCTGGAATTGTATCACGGTTAGGGGATAGGATTGTCGATGAGCAAAGAACGAGAGATCTGGGTCGATTATATCAAGGTGATCGCATGCGTTCTGGTCGTGCTCGGTCACTTTTTCCAGTCCATGGTGCGCGCCGGCATCCTCGGCGAATCGGGCTTCTGCCTGTGGTTCGACACGACCGTTTACTATTTTCATGTCCCGCTGTTCTTTATCTGTTCGGGATATTTGTATCAGCAGTACGGCACGGTCGATTCGCTCTTTTCCTGGAAACGGAACGCCGTGAAGAAAGCCGTCGCGCTCGGCGTCCCTTACTTTGCTTTTTCCGGTATTACCTGGCTTTTCAAAACCGTATTCGCGAATTCCGTGAACACCCGGATCGGCGGCCTCGCGGAGGTGCTGTTCGTCGAGCCCTGTTCTCCCTATTGGTTTTTGTATGTTTTGTTTTTTCTCTTTCTGCTGATCCCGACGATCTCGTCGAAGAAAAGCCTGATCACGCTGCTCCTCCTCTCCGCCGCTGCGAAACTGGCTGTCTGCGCCCTGCCGGAGCTCGCGGTGTGGAGGATCTACGCCGTACAGGGCGTGTTTTCCTATTCGGTTTGGTTCGTGCTCGGGATGGGCCTGTCCGTGATCGGAGCCGGTAAGCTCCGTCACAGGGCGCTCGGGGTCCTGCTGGCCGCCGGTTTCATCGCGCTGAGTTTTGTTACCGTGAAAAGCGCCGACCGATTTGTCGATCTCGGGATGGCCGCGCTGGCCTGTACCGCCGTCTTTTCCCTTATGGTATTCGCGAAGGACAGCCGCGTGCTCGACGCCGCCGTCCCCTATACGTTTCCGGTGTTTTTGATGCATACCCTGACGGCCGCGCCGCTCAGGCTCCTGCTGATGAAGGCCGGGTGCATGAGCCCGTATATCCATATTCCCGCGGGCATTCTCGCCGGCTTCCTCGGACCGGTGATCGCAATTAAGATCATGGAGAAGATCCGTCTTGATGTGTTGGTTTATCCGGGACGATATTTCCGCCTGTAAACGGGATCGCCGCCGCCCGGCGGTATGAGCGAAAGAACAGGGACTGAAATCTCGATGGGGGAATCATGAGGAAATGATCAGAAAATCGCACAACGGAAAAATCGCATACTGCGTTTTCATCCTCCTGTTATACCTCCTTCTGGCGCGTGACGCGATAGAGCTGAGGGCCGCGCCCTTCCGCTATTTCGACGAGCTTCTGGCTGTCGCCGCGATCCCGCTGGCCCTGCTCAACGTCTGCGGCGCGGACGGCATTCGGCTGAACAGGAGCAGGGAAGGCTACTGGAAATGGTTGATGATCACTTTTTCGTGCGGCCTGTTCGGAAACGTGATCTATCGCTATCAGCCCTTTGTTCACGCCGCGCTTCCGGACATGTTTATCTGCCTGAAATTCTGGCTATGGATCGAAGCGGGGAAATACTTGTTCCGGCATTTCGACCTTGGGAGCTATGCCAAAGGCATATTCCGTCACGTCCGTTTCCTCACATGGCTGTATCTGCTTCTCGTTCTGATCGACCGGGCCGCACACATCTTTCCGTCTCCGATCAGACACGGTATCGGAGCCACCCAGCTGTTTTACAGTCATCCGACCGTTTTCGCGGCGTGCATGATTTTTCTGATGACGCTCCTTCTGCTCGCAAGAGACGGGACGACAAGGAACAGGTTTCTGTTTTACGAGCTGATTCTGTCAGCTATGGCCTGTCTGAGCCTTCGCAGCAAGATCATCGGCTCTGTCCTGCTCTTCTGGCTGATCGTATATCTGGCCGTGTATCGAAAAAAGAAGATCACGCTCTGGACCGTGCTGCTCTTTATCCCGCCGGTCTTTCTCATCGGCTGGAATCAGATCCGGTATTATTTCTTCAGCGATCTGGTTGCCGGTTCCGCGCGGTATCAGCTCCTGACGAAAGCGTTCCGCGTCGCCGCGGACCATTTTCCGTTCGGCGCGGGATTCGCGACATTCGGTTCATACTATTCGGGACTGCACTATTCGCCGCTTTACAGCATGTACGGGATCTCCGACGTATATGGGATCACGGCGAAGGATTTCAGCTTTATCAGCGATTCTTTCTGGCCGATGGTCCTCGGCCAGACGGGATATTTCGGTCTGCTCTGCTTCGCCATCGCCGTCTGCGCGCTTTTTTCTGCCGTTAAGAAAACGCGCGCGGGCAATGCCGTCGTTTATGCCTCGGGCTTGTTCGCTCTGGTTTACCTGCTGGTGGAGTCCACCTCTTCCGCGGCTTTTGTTCACCCGATCTATCTCCCGATCGCCATGATCCTCGGCTATGTGCTGAGAGACGCCGACCCGGCGCGCCGGGGCAGAAGGACAGAAGAATGAAGATCCTGTTCATCAACAAATTCCTATATCCGAACGGGGGCTCCGAGACCTATGTATTTGCTCTCGGGGATGCGCTGCGCGCGCTCGGCCACGAGGTGGAGTTCTTCGGCATGGACCACCCCGCGAGGACGGTGGGCAACAGCGCGGAGGCTTATACCGCGAACATGGATTTTCACGGCGGGGGCAAGCTCGAAAAGCTGCTCTATCCCCTCAAAACGATCTACAGCTTCGAGGCGCGAAGACAGCTCCGCAAGGTCCTGGACTCTTTTTCGCCGGACGTGATCCATCTCAACAACTTCAATTACCAGCTCACGCCCTCGATCCTCGTCGAGATCGAGCGCTGGGAAAAGAAAAACGGCCGCCGCTGCCGCGTCGTCTACACCGCGCACGACGGCCAGCTCGTCTGCCCGAACCACCTCTTTCGCAATCCCAATAGCGGAGAGCTGTGCGAAAAGTGTCTCGGCGCTCACTATTCCAACTGCGTCAGAGGACGCTGTATCCACGGAAGCCGGGCCAGGAGCCTCGTCGGCGCGGCGGAGGCGCGGTACTGGGATCTGCGCGGAATCTACCGCCGCATCGACGCGGTGATTTGTCCCTCCGCCTTTATGAAGAGCAAGCTGGACACGAACAGATGGCTCCGGGGAAGGACGCTCGTCCTGCGGAATTTCATCGAAAAGGCCGAAAAAAAGAAAACGGATAAAAAGGAATACGTGCTGTATTTCGGACGCTATTCCGAGGAGAAGGGGATCGACACGCTCGTCCGCGCGATCGAGGCCTGCCCCGAAATCCCCTTCGTCTGCGCCGGCGCCGGTCCCCTGGAAGACAAGCTCAGCGCGCTCGAAAACGTGCGGAACGTGGGTTTTCAGAGCGGCGAGGCGCTCGACCGCCTGATCCGCGAGGCGCAGTTCAGTCTGTGCCCCTCCGAGGTCCATGACAATTGCCCTTTTTCCGTCATGGAGAGCCAGGAGCGCGCAACGCCCGTCATCGGCGCGCGGCTCGGAGGCGTGCCGGAGCTCATCGAGGACGGCGTGAACGGCAGACTTTTCGAAAGAAAGGACGCGGACGCGCTCGCCGCGCTGATCCGGGAGCTCTGGAACGACAGGGAAACCCTGGCGCGATACAGCCGCGAATGTGAAAAGCTCAGCCGCGACGGACTCTGTGAGTACTGCGAAAAACTGATGAGGATCTACGGAGCGCCTTGACGCCGCAAGAGGAGAGTATTATGCCTTCAAAAGAAAAAAAGCTGAACGGGACCGTGATCGTGACCTACCGCTGTAACGCGCGCTGCACCATGTGCAATCGCTACAAGGCGCCGTCCCGGCCCGAAGAGGAGCTCGGCCTCGATACGATCCGAAAGCTGCCGAAGATGTATTTCACCAACATCACGGGCGGCGAGCCTTTCATCCGTACCGATCTGCCCGAGATCGTCCGCGAGCTTTACAGAAAGTCCGACCGCATCGTGATCTCGACGAACGGCTATTTTACCGACCGCATCGTCGCGCTCGCCAGGGAATTCCCCCAGGTCGGCATCCGGATCTCGATCGAGGGACTGGAAAAGACGAACAACGAGATCCGCGGGCTGGAAAACGGTTTTCAAAGAGGATATCAGACGCTCAAAACGCTGCGGGAAATGGGAATGAAGGACGTCGGCTTCGGCATGACCGTCCAGGACAGAAACGCCCCGGATCTGGTGCCTCTCTACGACATCTCCGACGAGATGGGTATGGAATTCGCAACGGCGAGCCTGCATAACAGCTTTTATTTCGTCGAGTCGAAGAACATCATCCACGACCGTCCCATGGTCGCGAAGCATTTCGAGGACCTTGTCAACAAGCTCCTGCGCAGCCGCAGCCCGAAAAAATGGTTCCGCGCCTATTTTAACCACGGCCTGATCAATTACATCTACGGTCAGCCGCGCCTGCTGCCCTGCGATATGTCCTTCGATACCTTCTTCATCGACCCCTACGGCGACGTGATGCCCTGCAACGGCACCAAGGACAAGGAGGTCATGGGCAATCTGAACCGCCAGAGCTGGGACGAACTCTGGAACAGCCCGGAGGCGGCGGCGGTCCGGGAAAAGGTCCGCCGCTGCGACCGCCAGTGCTGGATGATCGGTTCGGTCTCTCCGGCCATGCACAAGTATATCTGGAAACCGGCCTGGTGGGTGCTGGTCCATAAGATCAAAAGCCTGTTCACGAGCAAGCCGTACAGCATGTTTGAGAACAGGATCTGCCGGGATTACCGTGACGGCAAGGTCACGAAGGAAGAGCTCGACCTGTGCAGCACCTGCGACCTGTGCGCTGCGGCCAGCGACGGACTGAGCAAAGACAGCCGCGGGCTGCTCTCGGAGAAGACGGGCGAGGAGATCGTCGCGGACGATCTTGCCCGCCAGATGGAGAAAGAAAATGATCAGCGATCCTGAACGGAAGCATCTCCAGCAATGCGAGCTTCTGATCGCCAAGGAGATCAAGCGCCTTTGCGAAAAGCATGCCATTCCTTATTATCTGGTCGGCGGCTCTCTTCTCGGCGCGGTCAGACACCGGGGCTTTATTCCCTGGGACGACGATATCGACATCGGGATGGAGCGATCGGATTACGACCGCTTCTGCGGGCTGTGCGCCGCCGAGCTGGGCGAGGCGTTTGTCCTGCAGACCTGGGATACGGACGAGAACTATCCGATGTCGTACGGCAAGGTGCGCCTGAAGGGGACCTGCGTGCGGGAGGCGTTTCTCTCCGGAGAGAGACCGAAGGAGAACGGGATCTTTGTTGATGTATTTCCCTATGACAACGTCCCGGATGATCCGCTCGGGCGTCTGATCCAGGAAAAGGGATACTATATCCTCAAAAGGCTCCTTTGGCTGAAAAAGGGTCACGGACGCACGATCACGGAAGAGAGCGCCCGGAAGAAAAGAAGATACCGCTTCGCGGCCGTGGCCGCTTCGCTGATCTCGTACCGCGCCGTCAGGAAAAGCTATGACAGACTGATCCGGCGCTACAACGACCGCGAAACAGAGCGTCTCGTTTTTGACGGCGTGTATTCCTACGAGATAAACTCGATCCGCCGGGAATGGCTGAAAAAGACGAAAATGTATCGCTTTGAGGATACGGAGTTCATGTCCTTCGAGGACGCCGATTCCTACCTCAGACATATGTTCCGCGACTATATGCAGCTTCCCCCGGAGGATCAGCGGCACAGCCACGAGATCCTCGCCGTCGACTTCGGGGAATACGGAAAAGAAAGGCGTGCTTCGGATTGAAAGCCTTGATATTAGCCGCCGGCTTCGGATCGAGGCTCGCGCCGTTCACGTCCGACAGACCGAAAGCGCTTGTCGCCGTCAACGGAAAGCCGATCCTCTTCAAACAGATCGAAAGCCTCTATGAAAACGGCGTGGAGGATATCACGGTCGTCTCCGGCTACAGGGCCGATGCGCTGGAAAAAGCGGTCCGTTCGATCTGGAGAGACGTGAAGATCCTCCCTTCGCGGGACTATGCGTCGACGAACAACATGTACTCGGCCTATCTCGGGATCAGAGCCATGTTTCCCGACCTCGAGCCGAAGCCTTTTGTCATGATGAACGCGGACGTGTTGTTTGACGCCTCCGTCCTCGCGGCGCTTCTCCGCTTTCCGTCTCCAAACGCCGTCGTCGTCGATTTCGGCCGCTATCTCGAGGAATCCATGAAGGTCACGGAAAGCGGCGGGCGCCTCCGGGCCATCTCCAAGGAGATCAGGGCGGCGGAGGCGCTGGGCTGCTCGATCGACGTTTACAAATTCGGCGACGACGGAGCCAAAGCGTTTTACAAAAAAAGCTGCGGATACATCGAAGACC
>CAMVJF010000018.1 GCA_947167725.1 uncultured Clostridia bacterium
CCAACCGCGCCGGCTACACCGCCATCGTCTCCCACCGCTCCGGCGAGACCGAGGATACCACGCTCGCCGACCTCGCCGTCGCCGTCAACGCCGGACAGATCAAGACCGGCGCGCCGTCCCGTTCCGACCGCGTGGCGAAGTACAACCAGCTCCTGCGCATCGAGGAGGAGCTCTTCGACGCCGCCGAGTATCCCGGCATGGACGCCTTCTTCTCCATCAAATAAGGAGAAGCGTTCCCGCAAAAAAGGAGGAAGCCCCGGGGCTTCCTCCTTTTTGCGTCCGCGCTGTATATTCCCTCCGTTTCAGGGCAAGAATAGCACTGCAGACAATTCTTGCAAACGGAGGTACTTTTATGAACAGCAGCAGCTCCGGCAAAAGGCCGGAGGCATCTTTGACAGGTAAGGGCTTCTACATAGTCCTTTTCCTGTGCGCCGCGGTGATCGGCGTGTCCGCCTGGGTCATGGCGGCAGGGAATGAGACTATGCAGAACGACAGCATCAACAGCCTCGGCGGAGAACACCGTGTGGAAATGGTGATCGCTCCGGCGCCGGAGAAGAGCGACTGGATCGACGAGACCGAGATCGCCCCGCCCCAGATCGGCGCCGAGACGATGGCGACGCCCGAGATCGCTGCGGAGGAGGCGTCGGCTCCGGGCGAGCCGGAGGCGGCTCCGGTCAGCTACGTCTGGCCCGCGGCGGGCGTGATCGAGCGCGACCACAGCCTCGGCGTGCTGAAATATGACCGGACCATGCAGGACTGGCGCACCCACAGCGGGATCGACATCGCCTGTGAGGAGGGACAGCTCGTGGTCGCCGCCCGCGGCGGCAAGGTCGAGAGCATCGTCAGCGACGGACTTTACGGCACCGTTCTGACCATCGACCACGGCGACGGCATGCAGAGCGTGTATGCCAATCTCGCGCCCGAGACGAGCGTGAAGAGCGGCGAGTGGGTAGACCCGGGCGTCGTGCTCGGAACGGTCGGCCGCAGCGCGCTGTGCGAGATCGGCCAGAGCGGGCATCTGCATTTCGAGATGCGCTCGAACGGCGAGGCCGTCGATCCGATGGCGTATCTGCCGACCTGAGGAGGCGCGCGGACGCCGCGATTTTTTCCCGCGAAAAGAAAAAAATCTTGTTGACAACCGGCTTGCCGTCTGATAGAATCGTCATGCTGTTTCAATAGCATATGGCGGCATAGCTCAGTTGGCCAGAGCATTCGGTTCATACCCGAAGTGTCCCCGGTTCGAATCCAGGTGCCGCTACCATAAAGGCACATGAAAATGTGCCTTTTTTCGGCCCGTTGGTCAAGTGGTTAAGACACCGCCCTTTCACGGCGGTAACATGGGTTCGAGTCCCGTACGGGTCACCAAAAAGAAGAAATCCCGAAGCCGTTGAGACTTCGGGATTTTCTTGTAATAATGCTTTGCGGCTTTTTGTTGCCTCAATCTTTTTCAAGACAAGGGGACGGTTCTTCTGTCTCGAAGTAGCTTCCAATAACCAAGACGTCTGCTCATGCAGCGGAAGATCCGATCTCCGGGGCAAAACGAGAGGGATTCGGCATGCCGAACGAAGAAAAGAGAAGAGAACTACAAGCTTCGCGCCTGTATGAGCTGGACCTTTTGAAAGCGCTGGCGATCGTCGGCATGATCCTCTGCCACTGCGTCATCCAGTTGGGGCTGCATCAGCCCGGATACGAACAGGATGTCCGCTATCTGATCGGCGAATATGTTTTCGGGGATTATCTGGCCGTGGCCCACGCCTTTATGTTCGCCATGGGCGTCACGGTCAACTACTCGAGAAAGAACAGCCCCGGCGCGCTCGTTCGCAGGGGCCTCAGCCTTTACGTTCTCGGCTTCGTCCTCAACTTCTTCCGCTACGGGATCTACGCCCTGGCCGACGGGCTCCTTTCGGGGCAGTTCATGGCGCAGACCGTCTATGCGCTCATCGTGCAGGACATCCTCCATTTTGCGGGACTTGCGCTGATCGCCACGGGGCTCTTCAAGCGTTTGAAGCTGAAGGAAATACATATCCTTCTCATCGGCGCGGCCCTGTCCGCGCTGGGCGGGCCGCTGGCCTTCGTCTTTCAGGGCAGCCCCGCCGCCGACTATTTTCTCGGGCACTTCATCGTGACGACGGAGGAGAGCTCCTGCTTTGCGTTTTTCAACTGGTACGTCTTTGTCGCCTCCGGGCTGCTGTTCGGCGCGATCCTTCAAAAAACAGAGAATCCGGATCGCTTTTACGGCGGACTGCTGCGCATCGCCGGCCCGGTCACGGCGCTCTATCTCGCGCTGACGGCGTATTTCGGGCCGTGTTTCCTGACGAAGAACGGCTGGTATTACGCGGCGAGCCTGCCGGAGGCGGCGGGGCTGCTGTCGATCGATCTGACGCTGCTGGGCGCGTTCCACTTTCTGCTCAAAAGGGTCGACGCGGCCCGCCTTTCCGTGTTCGTCACGATGAGCCGGAACGTCAACCGGATCTACTGCATCCACTGGTGCATCATCGGCTTTGCGGATTCGATTTTCTGCTATCTGCTGGGCGTCGTTTTCCCTTGGCCGGTCATCTATCTGTTCGGCGTTTTGCTGATCATTCTGTCCGCCTGGCTCGCACAGCGCTGGGCGGACCGGAAACGGGCGTCAGAGCCCGCATAAAACAGAAAGAATTCGGGAGGAAAAACAACATGAAAAAAACACTTTGTCTGCTGCTGGCGCTTTGTCTGGCCTTCGCATTTTCCGCCTGTGACGGGGCGAAGCCGGAAACGCCGTCGCCGGAGAACGCCGCGCCTGCGGAAGCGGCGATCGGGGAGTGGACGCGCGAGGGTTATTTTGAGGACGGAGAAGGACACGTCCTCTCGGTCACCCGGATGGACGACGTCGACGAGCCCGGCTGGTACGTCGGCTGTATGCTCGGCGCGGAGCTCATGGACGATTCCTGGGGCGGCATGCTGCCGCAGGCGGGGGCTGCGCTGCAGGGCGAGCTGCCCTCCTCCGGGAGTCGGGAGAGTTTGAGCGTCACCGTCACCGAAGAGGGCGAGGACGGGCTGCTGCTGACCGTGGAGGGCGGCGGGAGCTATCACTTCAGCCCCGTGGAGCTCCCGCAGGCCACGATCATCGTCACCATCAACACCGAGGGCCGGGGCATGATCGCCTACGCCGAGGGCGAGGAAAGACCGGAGATCGACCCCGAGTGGCCGTATCAGTCGGCCTATATCGGGCTGGCCGAGCCGAAGACCCACAGCTTCGCCGCCGCGCCGGAGGCGGGCAGCGTGTTTGTGAAGTGGACAAGGAACGGCGAGGACTATTCCGTCGAGCCGGTCGTCACGCTGCTGCTGGATGAGAGCGCGGATTTCGTCGCCGTGTTCGAGGAGGACCCGGACTGGCAGAATCCGGTCATGAATTTCATCGGCGAGTATCAGTGCGGCCGGGCGCACGCCACGGTCGAATGCTCCGGTTACGAGGACGCGTGGATCTGCATCGAGTGGGGCAGCAGCGTCTGGGAGCTGGCCCGCTGGGATATCTTCGGACGCCTCGACCCGGACACGCTGACCGTTGCGTACGAGGGCTGCGCGAAGCAGATCGTCGTCTATGACAACAGCGGCGAGATCGCGAGTCAGGAGCCGGAGTACGAGGACGGCAGCGGCACCGTCGTCTTTCACGACGACGGGACCTTCACCTGGCACGAGGATCAGTCTGAATACGGAAGCGACATGGTGTTCGAGTGGCTTCCCGTCACGGAAAGCGGAGAATAAAAGAAAAAGCGCACAGGATCTCGGAACAGACTCGCGGCGCCGCGGCCGCAAGGATCTCATGGCCGCCGGAGAAGGCGCCGTATGGGAATGGCAGAGGCAGAGCGAGGAGAAGGGAAGGAAAAGCAGGTCCGTACAGCGCAAATAGAAAACGGAAGATGATTTGCACAGAATAACGCAAATCATCTTCCGTTTTTGAATGTCAACGCTTTCGCCCGGACGCCCGACCCGGTTTTTCCTTCAACACCGTCCGATGCACAAGCGGCCGGGCGGCCGCCCGTTTCTCAGTTTCCGTTCCGCGTGTCAGCGGCGGAAGGCCGAGAGGTCGAAGATCGGGGCGGGATAAAAGACGCGGGTGCTCATGTCCAGCACGAGCTTCGCCCCGCCGTTGCGCGTGCCGGTCGCGTCGTACTTGCCCCAGGGCTTGTCGAGAACATAGCTGTTGATGTGCGCCTGGATGGGCAGCTTGTAGACGCTCTTTTCCCGGTTCAGCCCGAAGATCGAGCGGATCGGCGCGGTGAAGGTGTTGATCGAGAGATAGGGGACGGGGTCGGCCCAGTCGCCGAGGCGGCGGATCGTACCCTCGCGGAAGCCCTGGGAGAGCAGCGGCGAGCCGAAGCCGACGGTGTTGAGCACCTCGTATTCCTTCTTGATGGTCGGATTGGCCGCGACCTGCTGGGCGACCATGCCGCCGAGGCTGGTGCCCGCGAGGACCAGCCTGGAGCCCTTGTCGACATGCTCGCGGATGACCTTGACCGCATTGTAATAGTAGGCGTTGTTCGTGTTGAAGCCGGAGAGCACGTCGGAAATGACGTCCGTGGACTGGTTGAGGACCAGCTCCGTGCCCGAGAAGGTCACGAGATAGACGTCCTGCGAGCGGCCGAAGCGGGAGACGAGACGGCCCTTCGTGATGCTGATCGGACCAGGGTTGCCCCTGTTTTTTCCCTCTTTGACCATGGCGGCGAGCTGCGGCGCCTTCGTGATGACCCTCGTGTTGGCCGCGCAGGCGGCAGCGCCGCTCATCACCATGACCGCGATCAGGGCGACGGCGAGGAGTCTTGCCAGAATATCAATCGGTCTGCGCTTCATATCCGATCCTCCGTTCTTTGAAAGCGGGAAAACGTGTTCTTCCCTTTCTGAGATCATTATAGCGTTCCGGGAGAGGGCTGTAAAGGGGCGGGAACGCGTCCGGCCGCGCGGGAGCGGAGAAATGCGCGGGCCTTTTTTGTGAACTATCACAAGAGTGCACGCGGACGATCACGTGTGCAAGGCGCGCGGAACGCCGCGGGGCGCCCGCAGTCAGACCTTCTCGCCGAGCTGTGCGAGCATGGCCTCGCAGACCTCGTCCATGTCTCCGACGATGCCGTAGTCGCAGTAGTGGAAAATGGCGGCGTCGGGGTCTTTGTTGATCGCGACGATCTTCTCCGAATCGGTGATGCCGGTAACGTGGTTCACGGCGCCGGAGACGCCGAAGCTCAGCAGCAGGCGGGGCTTGACGACCGCGCCGGACTGGCCGATCACCAGCTTGAAGGGCAGCAGCCCGCGGTCGAAGACCGGGCGGGTGCAGGCGAGCTTGCCGCCCAGACGCGCGGCGAGCGCGCGGTATTTCGGCAGGGCGTCCGCCTTGACGGCGTTGCCGACGCAGACGATGACCGGGGCGTCGGCGATGTTCAGGCTCTCGTCGTTCTCCTCCGGCTCGAAGCCGAGGACGGCGGTGCGGATCTTTTCGGGCGGGAAGTCGAAGCGCTCCTCGACCGTCTCGCACGGGCGCGGCCCGGCCGGGAGATATTTGAAGGTGCCGGGGCGGATCGTGCCGACCTGCGGGCGCATGACCGGAACGGTGATCACGGCCATCATCTTGCCGCCGACGGCGGGCTCGATGAACTCGATATCGCCGCTTTTCGGGTCGTAGACCAGCTCGGTCGCGTCCGAGGTGCAGCCGGTCGGAAGACGGCAGGCAAAGCGCGGCGCGAAGTCGCGGCCCCGGATCGTTCCGCCCACGAATACGGCGGTGGGCCTGTATTTCTCACAGAGGGCGGTGAAGAGCGCGGTGTAGGCGTCGACGCTGAAGGGGAGCAGCCCCTCGCCGCGGACGCGGAGCAGCCTGTCGACGCCGCAGGCGCGGATCCTGTCGAGCTCTTCCTCCGGCAGATCGCCAACCAGCACGGCGCAGAGCTTCTCGCCCGCCGCGTCGGCGATCTTGCGGATCTCGCAGCAGAGCTCGAGGGAGACGGGATGGACTGCGCCGCCTTCGTGCTCGATATAGACCCACATATCCCGGTAGTCCTGTTTGTTCATGGCGCCCCCCTCCTTACAGCACGTCGCCGAGCAGCGTGAACAGCGTTTCGACGGTCTTGCCCACGCTGCCTTCGCTGAGCATCCTTCCCGGCTCGCCCACGGGGGGCGGATAGGTGCGCGGGACCTTGGTCGGGGATCCCGGATCGCCGATCTGAGCGGGATCGAGCCCGGGGATGGAGCGGGAGTCGAAGCGCAGAATCTCGGCCTTGCGGGAGGCCTTCCAGCTTTTCAGATTGGGGATGCGCGGATGGAAGCCGCTCTTCTCCACGGTCATGAGGCAGGGGAGCGCGGCGCGGGCGGTCTCGACGCCGTGCTCAAGCTCGCGCGTGACCGTGACCGTGCGCGCCTCCTCGTCGAGGGCGAGGATCTCGCGGACGC
This sequence comes from uncultured Clostridia bacterium, assembly GCA_947167725.1. Taxonomy (GTDB): domain Bacteria; phylum Bacillota; class Clostridia; order Oscillospirales; family Oscillospiraceae; genus Limivicinus. The sequence continues at coordinate 6,415 of CAMVJF010000018.1, forward strand.
AGCTGAGCTGGCTCGCGTCGAAACGCTCGGCCAGCTGCGAGGCCATCTGCCCCGTGGCGCCGTCGAGCGACTCCTTGCCGCAGAAGATGAGGTCGTATCGGCCCAGCAGCTTCGCCGCGGTGACGATCACATAGCTCGTCGCGAGCGTATCGGCGTTGGCGAAGGCGCGGTCGGAGAGCAGTACTGCCCGGTCGGCCCCGGCGGCGAGACACTCGCGCAGCGCCTCCTCGGCCTGGTCGGGTCCCATGGTGATGCAGCTCACCGTGCCGCCGCAGCGCTCCCTGAGCCGGACCGCGGCCTCGAGCGCGTTGGCGTCGTGGGGGTTGAGGATGGCGGGCACGCCCTTGCGGATCAGACTGCCCGTCTCCGGGTCGATCCTGACCAGATTCACATCCGGCACCTGCTTGACGCAGACAAGGATATTCAGCATTTGCCCACCCCCCTTACAGATCGTGGCAGACCTTGCCCGGGTTGAGGATGCCCTCCGGGTCGAAGACCTGCTTGATGGCGGCCATGAGGCCGTAGGCGGTGTCGCCCACGGACCGGCGCAGGTATTCCTTCTTGGCATGGCCGATGGAGTGCTCGCCGGAGACCTGGCCCTCGAACTCGGCGCATTTGGCATAGCAGGCGTCCATCAGCTTCTTGACGCGGCGCTTGAACTCGTCCTCCCCGAGATCGTTCGAGCAGCAGTAGATATGCAGGTTGCCGTCGCCCGCGTGGCCGAAGGAGCGGACGTAGACGCCCTGCGCCACCGCCTCGTCGTGGGTGTAGACGAGAAATTCCGCGATGCGGTCCACCGGCACGACGACGTCCATCTCGTCGAGCAGCTTCGTCTCGGCCTCGATGACGGTGAGGAAGGCGCTGCGCGCGGCCCAGACGTCCTTTTTGAGACTGTCGGTCCAGACCACCAGCGTGTCATAAGCGCCCGCAGCCTCGGCCACCTCGGCGAGCCGGTCCATCTTGAGCGTCAGCTCCTCCTCGTTCTGGCCCACGAGGGTCACGAGGATATAGGCGCCGGCCTCGCGGCCGTTCACGACCGTCGGGAAGACGGGGTTCCCGGTGAAGGCGGCGGAGGAGTCGACGATGTCGCGCTCCATAAACTCGATCGACTGCGGGTCGAGATTCGCCAGCTTGATCGAGGGGACCGAGGCGATGGCCTCGGCGATGTTGCGGAAGGGCAGGATCAGGCTGACGTCGCGCAGCGGCCTGGGGATCAGCTTGAGCGTCAGCTCCGTGATGACGCCGAGCGTGCCCTCCGAGCCGATCATCAGATGCAGCAGGCTGTAGCCCGAGCTGGTCTTGCAGACGGTCTTGCCCAGCTTCATGATCTCGCCGCTCGGCAGGACCACGGTCATGGCGAGCACATAGTCGCGGGTCACGCCGTATTTGACCGCACGCATGCCGCCCGCGTTCGTGCTCACGTTGCCGCCGACGGTGGCGGTCTTCTCGCCGGGATCGGGCGGGTACATGAGCCCGTGGGCGAGCGCGTCCGCCGCGAGGTCGCAGAGCAGCACGCCGGGCTGGGTGTGGACCACGAGGTTTTTCATATCGTAGGAGAGGATCCTGTTCATGCGCGCCGTGCTCAGCACGACGCCGCCGCAGATCGGCACGCAGCCGCCCACAAGGCCTGTGCCCGCGCCGCGGACGGTCACGGGGACGCGGTTGGCGCTGCACAGGCGCAGGATCGCGGAAACCTCCTCCGTCGTTTCCGCGAGACACACGGCCTCCGGCAGACGCCTCCCGTAGATCGGCATCTCGTCGTGGCCGTACTCCTCCCGGACGCTCTCGCCGTACTGGAAGCGCGCGGGGGTGACGACAGCCTCCAGCTGCGCGGCGAGCGCCGGCGTCAGCTTGTTGTAGTCGATGGTGATCGCTCCTTTCTGCGCGTATGTCGAAAAAGGCCGGCAGTCGATGCGGCTGCCGGCCGGTGTTTCTGCACCCTCCGCCGCCGCAGCCGGGCGGGCGGAGAGCTTCTTCACGGGGTGTTCGTTGTTCCGATCAACAGTTTATCATGTGCGCAAAACAGCGTCAAGAGACGATCACGCCGCCGCGGAGAATAAAAAAAGAGCAGGCCGGATCACAGCGGCCTGCTCTGCGAAAGGGTCAGCGGGATCAATAGAAGGTCGGCTCGGAGGGCGCGGGGGAGACGATCACGGGCTTGCCCGCGAGAGCCATGTAGTACAGCACGAAGGTGGTGTTGATATAGGGCTCGGTCCAGACCATGACGGCGTAGCCGACGTAAGGGATGCCCGCGAGCAGATACCAGCCGAAAAAGCTCAGATCCAGCACGAAGCACTCCCACTTGTGCCCCTTCATCATCTCCTTGCTGGCGCGGAGGCAGTCCGTGACGCCCATGTCCGGGTGGTCGAGCAGCAGGAAGCGCGCCATGCGGTAGCGGTAGGCGGCGATGATGCCGGGGACGAGGAGCAGCAGCGACCACAGAAAGATGAACAGGCCCTGCAGCAGCGCGAGCAGGATCAGCTTGCCGGCAAGGGGAAAGCCGTCGAGCAGGTTGGCGTAGACCGCGCCGACGTTCTTGACCGTGTTGAAAATGAAGATCAGGAAGCCCGCGGTGAGGATATAGATCACGACGGAGATCAGCGCGTTGATGAGATAGGCCGAGCTCGGCGGAGTCATGCGCTGCGTGATGCGGAGGACCGCGTCGAAGTTGCCCTCCAGATAATAGTGCATGTACTGCTGCACGTCGTCGGTCGTGATGTTGACGCCGAGGACGGCGCCGCTGAGCGTGTTGAGGAGCAGGTAGACCGCGAGGAAGATCACCGCCGCGGTGAGCATCGAGGGCTTGGCGGTCTTTACGATCGTTTTGGCGTTGTTTTTCAGAAGCTGCCGGTTCGTATACATGACAACTCGTCCTTTCTGTTTGCTAAGGCAACTATAACACCGCGGCGAAAGGAATGTAAAGAAAAAGTTCCGCCCCGCGCCGGCGGAGAAGGGAAAAGCGCGGATTTTTTTCTTGACAAGCGCGGACGGGGGTGCTATGATAACAAAGCTCTCAAATGCGCGAGTGGTGGAATTGGCAGACTCGCTAGATTCAGGTTCTAGTGCTCACTCCGGGCGTGCGGGTTCAAGTCCCGCCTCGCGCACCAGCGTCGCCGCAAGCGTACAGCGCTTGCGGCGATCTTTTTCTCTTATCAAGGGCGTTCCGCGCGCGATCCGCGCGGCGGGACGGAGAAAGGAAATCCTGACATGCTGATCCCCATCATTTTGTTTCTCGTCGGATTCGGACTGCTGATCAAGGGCGGCGACTGGTTCGTCGACGGCTCGGTCGGCATCGCGCGGCGCTTTCATCTCCCGGAGCTGCTGATCGGCGCGACCGTCGTCTCGATCGGCACCACGCTCCCCGAGGTGATGGTCTCCAGCCAGGCGGCCCTGCAGGGCAACGCCGGCATCAGCTACGGCAACGCCATCGGCTCGGTCATCTGCAATACGAGCCTGATCGCCGCGATCACCATCACGGTCAGCCCCGGAAAGGTGCATCCGAAGTCCTTCTCGCTGCCGACGGCCTTCTTCTTCGCCGCCGCGCTCTCCTACGCCGCGATCGCCTGGACGGCGGGCGGCTTCCGGCGCTGGATGGGAATCGCCTATCTCTGCGTTTTCGTGGTTTACATGATCGTTTCCACGATGCAGATGAAAAAGCACCCGGAGCTCGCGGAGGAAGGCGGGGAAGAAGAGGAGAGCGCGGAGAAAGAGCGGAGCTTCGCGATGGAGCTCGTGCTGCTCGTGATCGGCGCGGCGGCCATCGCGCTCGGCGCGCGCTTCCTCGTGGACAACGGCACCAAGATCGCCGCGGCGCTCGGCGTGCCTGACTCCGTCATCGGGCTGACGATGGTCGCCCTCGGCACCAGCCTGCCCGAGCTGATCACCGCGATCACCAGCCTTGTCAAGGGCCACGGCGCGCTGTCACTGGGCAACGTGATCGGCGCGAACCTCTTCAACATCGTCCTTGTCAGCGGCATGGCGATCACGATCTCTCCCTTCGCGATCCCCGCGGAAAAGACCGTTTTCGGCGGCGTCAACTCCAGCCTCGTCATCGACCTGCCGGTCATGCTGGGCGTGATGGGCGTCATGTGCCTGCCCGCGCTGATCAAGGGAGAGCTCAAGCGCTGGCAGGGCATCCTGCTGCTGTGCGTCTACGCGGCCTTTACGGCGTATCAGTTCGTCTCGTAATCATCTATAAGCAGGAGGGAGATCCATGAAAAGAACGATCGTCATCTGCTTGCTGCTCACAGCGCTGCTTTCGCTTGCCGCCTGCGGCGCGCAGCCGCAGCCCTCGCCGGCTCCGCAGGAGGCGGAGCAAAGCCCCGCGCCCGCCGAGGCGGCAGAGCCGGACGGCGAGGAGCCCGCGCCGGACGCGCAGAGCGAGCCGGCGGAGGAAGTGCCCGCGGAGAGCGAAGATCCTCCCGAGGAGAGGGCGCCCGTCCTCCTGTATATGGGCCACGCCAGCCTGAGGATCGTCACGCCGGAGGATAAGGTCATCTATATCGATCCCTATGCCGGCGACGGCTACGATCTCCCGGCGGACCTGATCCTTGTGACCCACGACCATTTTGACCACAGCGCGCTTAAACTCGTGGGGGAGCGGAGCGGGGACTGCCGCGTCATCACCCGGAAGGAGGCGCTCGAGGGCGGCGAGCACCGGAGCTTCGAGCTGCCCTTCGTGAGCGTCGAGGCCGTGGAGGCGGGCAACAACCGCTATCACGACGTCCGCTCCTGCGTGGGCTATGTGCTGCGTTTCCCCAGCGGCGTATCCCTCTATGTCTCGGGCGACAGCTCCGAGACCGCGCAGATGGCGGAGATGGCCGATATGCAGCTTGACTACGCCTTTTTCTGTTGCGACGGCGTGTACAACATGGGCCCGGAGGAGGCCGCGAGATGCGCCGGACTTGTCGGCGCGAAGCACAACATCCCCTATCACACCGCCTCCACCGACAACGGCAGCCTCTTCGACACCGCGCAGGCCGAGCGCTTCGACGCGCCCGGACGGCTGATCGTTTCTCCCGGCGAGGAGATCGGGCTGAGATAAACGAAAGCGAGACGCCCGCCGCGGACATGCAGTCCGCGGCGGGCGTTGTTTTGCCCGGCGCCGCGTCAGAGGATCTCGAGGAGTTCGGAGAAACTGCCGAGGTCATAGTCCTCGAGGCCGCAGCCCGCCGCGTCGCCGCCGAGGGCGAGGGCGATCATGCCGGCGGCCTTCGCATCCTCCACGACGGCGCAGCGCGACGGCGCGGCGCCGAGCCGTTTCGCCGCGATGAGGAAGACCTCGGGATCGGGCTTGGAGCGGCGGAGATCCGCGCCGTCCGCGACCGCGTCGAAAAAGCCGTCGAGGCCGATGCGCTCGAGGATCAGCTTCGTGTTTCGGCTCGACGAGCCGACGGCGAGCAGATAGCCCCGCCCGCGCAGGGCGCGGAGCGTATCGCGCACTTCGTCGGAGAGGTCGGCGGGAGTCATGGAGCTCAAAAGCTCGCGGTAACGCTCGTTCTTTTCCGCCGCGAAAGCCGCTTTTTCCTCCGGAGAACAGTCCCTCCCCGCGCTCTCGAGGATGATCTCGAGACTCGCCATGCGGCCGATGCCGCGCAGCCGGTCGTTGATCGTCTCGTCAAAGGGCAGCCCGAGCCGGTCGGTCAGCTGCTTCCACGCGCGGAAGTGCAGCCTGTCCGTGAAGCAGATCACGCCGTCGAGATCGAAGACGACGGCCTCAAGGCGTTCTTTGGAAAAGAGAGCTTCTTTCATTCCGGATACCTCCTCGGGAGAGCCTGCGATTCGCAGCGTCCGGCCCTCCGGCGGCGCGCTGCGCTCCTTTACTCTATCACAGGGCGCCGGAGAGAGCAAGCGCAGGGAGAAAATCCCTTTCCAAAAGGCGCCGCGTATGGTATAATCCCTGATGTGTCCGCCGCCGCGGACGGGAAGCTGTCCGAGCGGGAGAGACGAAAGCCGTGAAACCGATTTTTGAATCCGAACACATCCGCTGTTTCGAAGATGTTTTCATGGAGGTGCGGCGCGGAAAATGAAGAAAACATTTTCAAAGGAGACCCTGCGCTACTACGCCGTCGCGCTGCTGATCGCGGGGCTGAGCAACCGCTTCATCTTTTTCTTCGGCCATCTCCTCAGCCGCGGCGCGCGGCACTGGGATCTCGCCCTGCCGGTGGATTCCTGTTTCCCCCTCGTGCCCTGTACGATCTTTTTGTATCTCGGCGTCATCCCCTGGTGCATGATCGTCTACTGGGTGGAGGCGCTGGGCGAGCGGCGGGAGGCCGACCGCTTTTTCGGCGCGCTGCTGCTGACGAAGGCCGTCAGCTTCCTCTTCTTCGTCTTTTTCCCCACGAGCATCGCGCGCGCGGAACCGGAGGGACACTCGCTGAGCTTCGTCCTGCTGCGTCTGCTCTATCGGCTCGACACGCCGGACAACCTCTTCCCCTCGGTGCACTGCCTGCTGGCCTGGCTGTGCTGGGTCGGCGTCCGGGGAAAGAAGGAGTATCCGCTGCTCTGCCGCGCCGCGGCCTTTCTCGCCGCGCTCGCGGTCTGCGCCTCGACGCTGACCGTACGGCAGCATGTGCTCGTGGACGTCTTCGCCGGGATCGCGCTCGCGGAGCTCGGATATCTTGCCGCCGGACACGAGAGGCTGCGCGGGAGCTACGCCGCGCTCTCGGACAGGCTCACGAGGCTCATCTTCCGGGACGGGACGGGGAAAGGATAAGCGCCGCCGGCCCGAGATCAGCGCCGCGCGCGTCGTCCGTCCGGCAAAAAGCTGCGGGCGTGAGAAAATAACCGGTCCCCGGAAACGACGTTTCCGGGGACCGGCCGCATTTTCGGGAGATCGTTCCGCGCGGACCGGGAAGAAGAGGCGCGGCGCAAAAAACATCGATCCGCGGCGCATCTTTTAATTGACGAATGCCGTGCGCGGTATTACAATATGCATAATTATTACCTTTATCAGATTTTTCAGAGGCATGCGATGAAAACGAAGGAAGAACTGAAAAAAATGGCGTGCGCGGCGATCGACGCGCGCCGCAGCGATATCCTGGCCTTTGCCGATTCCGTCGCCGCCGAGCCCGAGCTGGGCTTCAAGGAGGTCAAGACCGCCGGGAAGTTCGCCTCTTTGCTGCGCTCTCTCGGAAGAGAGCCGCGGACGGGCGTCGCGCAGACCGGCGTCATCGACGCGTTCAAGGGCGCAAAGTCCGAGCTCCGCGTCGCGGTCATGGGCGAGCTCGACGCGATCCTGGTGGCCGACCACCCCGACGCGGACAAGCTGACCGGCGCGGTGCACGCCTGCGGCCACAACGCACAGCTCGCGTCCGTCGCGGCGATCGCATACGCCCTGCACGACACCGACCTCATGGAGCATCTGGGCGGCGATATCGTGCTCATGGGCGTCCCGGCCGAGGAAAACGTGGAGATCACCTACCGCAACCGTCTCCGCGCCGAGGGCAAGCTCTGGTTCCTCAGCGGCAAGCAGGAGTTCATCCGCCTGGGCGAGTTCGACGACATCGACATCAGCGTCATGCAGCACAGCGCCGTGGCGGCGCCCGGCTTCCGGGCCGGCGCGTCCTCCGAGTGCAACGGCTTCACCGTCAAGCTCATCAACTACAAGGGCAAGGCGGCGCACGCCGGCGCGGCCCCCTTCGATGGCGTCAACGCGCTCAACGCCGCGATGCTCGGCCTGATGGCCGTCCACGCCCAGCGCGAGACCTTCCGGGACGAGGACCACATCCGCGTCCATCCCATCATCACCAAGGGCGGCGACATCGTCAACATCGTGCCCGCGGACGTGCGGCTCGAGAGCTATGTGCGCGGCAGCAATACCGAGGCCATCCTGCGCGCCTCCGAGAAGGTCAACCGGGCCTTTCGCTCCGGCGCGGACGCGGTCGGCGCGGAATGTGAGATCATCGAGCTGCCCGGCTATCTCCCGGTCGTGCAGTGCCCCGCGCTCAACGAGCTCATGGTCGAGCAGCTCCGGACGCTCGTCGGCGGCGAGGTTCTGAACGACTGCCCGGGCTTCGGCGGCGGGTCGACCGACCTCGGCGACGTGTCGCATCTGATGCCCGCCATCCAGTCCTTCTTCGCCGGCGTCGAGGGCGGGCTCCACACGAAGGACTTCTGCATGAAGGACAAGGAGCTCACGATCCTTACTGCGGCGAAGGCCATGCTGTGCCTCGTCATCGAGCTGCTGTACGGCGACGCGGAAAAGGGAAGGGAGATCAAAGCAGGATTCAAGCCGGTCCTCACCAAGGAGGAATACCTCCGCGAGTGGGGCAGGTTGGAATAAAACAGCACGTTTTGAGAGAAAGGTAGGTAAAAATGAAGGATTTTAAAGAAAACTTCAATCTGAAGGACTGGAAGGTCCACGTCCTGTGCTTCGTGATCATGGTCGTCGCCGAGCTGATCGGCACCCAGAAGATCGGGATCAACGGGCCCGGCGGCGGCGGGATCTCCTTCTCGCTCCTCCCGATGCTGTTTGCGATCATCATCGGCATCATCCTCGGCGGCGCGAAGAAGATCAAGAGAGAGACCATGGAGACCGCTTCCCCGTACATCGGGATCAGCGTCATGTTCCTCGTCGTGAAGCTCAGCTGCTCCATCGGCCCGGCCTGGGGCTCGATCGTGAAAGCCGGCCCGGCGCTCATCCTGCAGGAGTTCGGCAACCTGGGCACGATCCTGCTGTCCATGCCGCTCGCGGTGCTCGTCTTCCGCATGGGCCGCGCCTCCATCGGCGCCGCGTTCTCCATCTCCCGCGAGCCCTCCATCGCCATCGTCGCCGAGAAGTACGGCCTTGACGGTCCCGAGGGAACGGGCGTCATGGGCGCCTACGTGACCGGCACCGTGATCGGCACCGTGTTCTACGGCATCCTCGCCTCGATCTTCGTCGG
>CAMVJF010000019.1 GCA_947167725.1 uncultured Clostridia bacterium
TGCTCATGGCCATGGCCAAGGACATCCGCGTCATCCTCATCAAGATCGCCGACCGCCTGCACAACATGCGCACGATGGCCTATCAGTCCGCGGAAAAGCAGCGCTCCAAGTCTCTTGAGACCATGGAGATCTACGCGCCCATCGCACACCGTCTCGGCATCCAGCGCGTGAAGTGGGAGCTGGAGGATCTGGCGCTGCAGTATCTTGACCCCGCGGGCTACCAGGAAATCACCAACGTGCTGGAGAGCAAGATGCCCCAGCTCGAGGCCTTCATGTCCGCCGTGGAGGAAAAAATCCAGCACCGGCTCGGAGAAGAGGGCATCCAGGCCACGATCTACAGCCGTATCAAGCATGTTTACAGCATCTACCGCAAGATGTACGCGCAGAAGCTGGACATCAACGGGATCTTCGATCTCTGCGCCTTCCGCGTGATCGTCGACACGATCCCGGACTGCTACAATGTGCTCGGCATCATTCACGACATGTTCAAGCCCGTTCCCGGGCGTTTCAAGGACTATATCGCCATGCCCAAGCCCAACATGTATCAAAGCGTCCACACCACCGTCATCGGCAGCGAGGGCATTCCCTTCGAGGTGCAGATCCGCACTTGGGAGATGCATCACACGGCCGAGTACGGCATCGCGGCGCACTGGAAGTACAAGATGGGCGACGGGGCCAGCACGCTCAAGACCGGCGACGAGGACCGCTTCGCCTGGGTACGCCGCCTGCTCGAGAGCCAGCAGGAGTCCGACGCACAGGACTTTTTCCACAATCTCAAGATCGATATGTTCGCCGACGAGGTCTTCGTCTTCTCTCCCAAGGGAGACGTCATCAACCTGCCCGCCGGCGCGACCCCGATCGACTTTGCCTACAGCATCCACTCCGACGTCGGGAACCACATGGTCAGCGCGAGCGTCAACGGACGCATCGTCACCTTCGACTATGTGCTGCAGAACGGCGATATCGTTGAGATCCGCACGTCCAAGTCTGCCCCCGGTCCCAGCCGCGACTGGCTGAACATCGCCAAGAGCGGGTCGGCCCGCACGAAGATCAAGCAGTGGTACAAGCGCGAGCGGCGCGAAGAGAACGTGATGCGCGGCCGCGGCATGCTCGAGGACGAGCTGCGCCAGAGCGGACTTTCCCTCGACGACGTCACGGACGAGGCGGTCATGTCGCCCATCCTGCGCCGTCTCTCCTTCGCGAGCGTTGAGGATCTCTATGCCGCGATCGGCTACGGCGGGCTCACAGCCGTTCGCGCGGCCAACCGTCTGCGCGACGAGTATGCCCGCGTGCAGAAGCCGGACCGCAAGACCACGGTCGACAAGCTCACCGAGGCGGCCGAGCGGCGCGAGCAGCAGGCGGCCAAGCAGACCGGCAAGCCCATCCACGGCGTGCTCGTCGCGGGACTTGACAACTGTCTGGTAAAATTCTCCCGCTGCTGCACGCCCGTTCCCGGCGACGATATCGTCGGCTTCATCACGCGAGGTCAGGGCGTCTCGATCCACCGGCGCGACTGCGAGAACTACCGCAGCAGCCTCACCGACCCGGAAAACCGCGGCCGCTGGCTCAGCGTGTCCTGGTCCGATACGATCACCGACGTCTACGTCACCTCCCTCAACATCATCGCCAAGGACCGCTCCGGCCTCGTCATGGATATCGCCACGGTCCTCAATTCTCTCAACGCCAAGGTGCGCACCCTCTCCGCGCGCGACAACGGCTCCGGCACGGCCATCACCGCCATCACGCTGGAGGTAAGGGATCTCGCGGAGCTGAAATATGTCATGAACCGTCTTGCCGCCGTCCCCGGCGTGACCGAGGTCCTGCGGAACGGAAAGTAAGGAGATCATTCCATGAGAGCTGTCGTCACACGCGTCCTGTCCGCCTCCGTCAAGATCGGCGGCGAGATCCGGGGCGAGATCGAAAAAGGCTTTCTGGTGCTGCTCGGCGTGCACGAGGAGGACACCGAGGCCGAAGCAAAAAAGATCGCAGACAAGATCTGCGGTCTGCGCGTCTTTGAGGACGAGGCGGGCAAGATGAATCTGGCCCCCGATCCCGCGAAGGAAAAGCTGCTGATCATCAGCCAGTTCACCCTCTTCGCCGACTGCCGCTCCCGCCGTCCCGGCTTCTCGAAAGCGGCGCGGCCGGACAAGGCCGTCCCGCTCTACGAGCTCGTCATCGCCGAGTGCCGCGCGCGCGGCTTCACGGTTGAGACCGGCGAGTTCGGCGCGGAGATGTCCGTCGCCTCCGTCAACGACGGCCCCGTCACCATCCTGCTGGACACAAAGGAGCTGTAAGAAATGCTGATCAAAACCATCCCCGTCGGACAGCTTGAGGAAAACTGCTATGTCGTGACGAACGAAAAAACGCTGGAGTGCGTCGTGATCGATCCGGGCGACGAGAGCAACAGCATCCTCGACTATCTCGAAAGCAATCGCCTCACCTGCCGCGCGATCATGATCACCCACGGTCATTTCGACCACGTCGGCGCGGTCGATACCGTGGCGGAGGAGACCGGCGCGACGGTCTATATGAACCGACGCGACGACACCGGCGGAGCTTCCTTCCATCTGCCCTATTCGCTGCCCCGGGGCGGCGTGAGCTACGACGACGGCGACGTGATCGAGGCCGCAGGGCTGCGCTTTGAGATCATCGCCACGCCCGGCCACAGCCCCGGGAGCGTGACGATCCTCTGCGAGCGGGCGCTCTTCACCGGCGACACGCTCTTTCGCGGCAGCTGCGGGCGCGTCGATCTCGACGGGAGCGTCCCCGAGGACGAGCTGCTTTCCCTCAAGCGCCTGTGCGCTCTGGAGGGCGACTTCGAGGTCTATCCCGGACACATGGATAGCACGACGCTCGAGCGCGAGCGCCTGTTCAACTACTACTGCAGAGAAGCCATGAGGCTGTAAAGGAGGCGCCGCTGATTTGAAAGAGCCGACTCTCGTGATCCTTGCCGCCGGCATGGGGAGCCGCTTCGGCGGGCTCAAGCAGATCAAGGCCGTGGACGGGCACGGCCACGCCATCATCGATTTTTCACTCTATGACGCCTACCGCGCCGGCTTTCGCCGCCTCGTCTTCGTGATCAAGCACGAGATCGAGGAGGACTTCAGGAACGCTGTCGGACGGCGGATGGAGAAATACTTCGACGTACACTATGTTTTCCAGCAGCTCGACTGTCTGCCCGAGGGCTGCGAAGTCCCGGATGGGCGCGTCAAGCCCTGGGGTACCGGTCACGCCGTCGCCTGCTGCGCGGACGTGATCGACGGTCCCTTCGCCGTCATCAACGCCGACGACTTCTACGGTCCGAGCGCGTACAAGGCGCTCTTCGATTATCTCGTCAGCGACAGGCCCGACAACGAGCACGCGATGGTCGCCTATCAGCTGCGCAACACCGTGACGGAAAACGGCTATGTCGCGCGCGGCGTCTGCTCGGTCGAGGATGGCTTCCTCACGGACGTCGTCGAGCGCACGCACATCGAAAAGCGCGGCGGAGACGCAGCCTATACCGAAGACGGCGAGCGTTATTTCCCGCTCTCCGGCGACAGCCCCGTGAGCATGAATTTCTGGGGTTTCCAGCCGCAGATGCTGCGAGAGCTCGTCGCGCGCTTCAAGCCCTGGTTTACCGACAATCTGGAGAAAAACCCGCTCAAGGGCGAGTATTTCCTCCCCTCTGTCGCCAATGCGCTCATTCAGGAGGGACTGGCGCGCGTGCGCGTCCTGCCCTGCCATGAGGTCTGGCACGGTGTGACCTACCGCGAGGATCTCCCGGACGTGGTCGCCTATATCGCCTCGCTGCGCGAGCGCGGCATTTACCCCGAAACATTATTGGATTAAGGAGAATACAAAAGCATGAAAGTACTTGTCACCGGCGGCGCCGGCTACATCGGCAGCCATACCTGCGTCGAGCTCCTCAACAGCGGCCACGAAGTCGTCGTCATCGACAACCTCGTCAACTCCAGCGCCAAGGCCGTCGAGCGCGTGGAAATGATCACGGGCAAAAAGCTCGCCTTCTATGAAAACGACGTGCGCGACCGCGCGGCGCTCGACCGCATCTTCGAAAAGCACGACATCGACTGCGCGATCCACTTCGCCGGGCTCAAGGCCGTCGGCGAGTCCGTGGCGATGCCGCTGGAATACTACGACAACAACCTCTTCTCCACCGTCCGTCTCTGCGAGGCCATGCGCGACCACGGCGTGAAGAACATCGTGTTCTCCTCCTCCGCCACGGTCTACTCGGGCGACAACACGATGCCTCTGCGCGAAACGGCCGACACCGGTCACTGCACCAACCCCTACGGCTGGACGAAGTACATGTCCGAGCAGATCCTGCGCGACACGGCAAAGGCCGTGGACGATTTTTCCGTAAGCCTGCTGCGCTACTTCAACCCCATCGGCGCGCACCCCAGCGGGCTTATCGGCGAGGACCCGCGCGGCATCCCCAACAACCTCATGCCCTTCATTGCCCAGGTCGCCGTCGGCCGCCGCGATCATCTCAACATCTTCGGCGACGACTACGACACGCCCGACGGCACCGGCGTGCGCGACTATATCCACGTTGTCGACCTCGCGCGCGGCCACGTCGCGGCGATCGAATACATGCAGGGCCACCGCGGCGAGAGCGTATTCAATCTCGGTACCGGCACGGGCTACAGCGTGCTCGACATGGTCAAGACCTTTGAGCGCGTGACCGGCGTGAAGATCCCCTATGAGATCGCGCCGCGCCGTCCCGGCGATTTGCCGTCGCTCTACTCCAATCCCGACAAGAGCGCCCGGCTCCTCGGCTGGAAGGCGCAGTTCGGTCTGGAGGACATGTGCCGCGACACCTGGGCCTGGCAGTCGAAGAACCCGATGGGTTACGGGGACTGAGCCTTCGCCTGAGGTTTCCGGCGTTTCGTTTTTATGAATCCCATCCGAAAAAAGAATACTTCTTGAAAGATACGGGGAGAATCTTCCCGTATCTTTTTGTTTGGGAAGTTTTGCCATGAAAGTGTTGAGCGTTTTCGGTACGCGGCCCGAGGCCGTGAAGATGTGTCCGCTTGTCCGCGAGCTTGCGCGGCGTCCCGGGCTTTGCAGCGAGGTATGCCTCACGGGGCAGCACCGCGAGATGCTCTATTCGGTGACCGATCTCTTCGGCGTCAAGGCCGATTATGACCTCGGAATCATGAAGGAGCGGCAGAGTCTCAGTGACATCTTCTGCGGGGTGCTGCGCGCAGCGGAGGACGTGCTCACGCGCGCGAAGCCCGATCTCGTGCTGGTCCACGGCGACACCTCGAGCTCCTGCGCCGCGGCGCTCGCCGCTTTCTACCGCCGGATCCCCGTCGGCCACGTCGAGGCGGGGCTGCGGAGCTATTGCCGATACTCCCCTTTCCCCGAGGAGATGAACCGACGGCTCACGGCCTCGCTCGCGACGCTGCACTTCGCGCCGACCGAGGGCAACGCGCGCAATCTCCGCGCCGAGGGCGTGCGCGAGCACATCTATATCACCGGCAACACCGTGCTCGACGCGCTGCGGACCACGGTACGCGGCGACTATGCCTTTCACGAGCCTCTGCTGCGCTCTCCGGAGCTCTTCGACGGCCCCTGCGTCCTGCTCACGGCGCATCGACGCGAGAACATCCCCGAGGGGATCGCCTCCTCCTGCCGCGCCGTGGGACGGCTGCTGGCGGACTTCCCGGCGCTGCGCGTCGTGTATCCGCTGCATCCGAATCCCGCGGTGCGCGAGGCCGCCCTCGGCGCGCTGCCGCGCTGCGAGCGTCTCGTGCTGACCGAGCCGCTGGACCTGCTCGATATGCACAATCTCCTTGCGCGCTGCAGCTTCGTGCTGAGCGACTCCGGCGGGCTGCAGGAGGAGGCGCCCGCTCTCGGCGTGCCGGTGCTGGTGCTGCGCGGCGAGACCGAGCGGCCGGAGGCCGTGGAGGCGGGCTGCGTACGGCTCGTCGGGACGCGGGAGGAGGACGTCTACCGCGCTGCTGCGCGGCTGCTGAGCGACGAGCGGGCGCGGGCGGCCATGGCGCACGCCGTCTCGCCCTACGGCGACGGCCGCGCCTCCGAGCGCATCGCTGCACATATCGCCGCCTTTCTCGGCGCGGCGGAGGCCGCCGGATGATCGCCGCGCTCGCGCAAAGCGCGCGGAAGTACGGATTTCTGCTCTCGCAGCTCATCTCACGCGACTTCAAGGTCAAATACAAACGCTCCGCGCTCGGCATGCTCTGGAGCCTTCTCTACCCGGTGCTGATGATGTGCGTAATGGCCGTCGTCTTTCGCGGCGTGTTCCGCTTCTCCGCGCCGGGCGTGAGCTATCTCGCCTATCTCATGACGGGGCTGACGCTCTTCAACTATTTCTCCGAAGCCTCGAATCTCGCAATGAGCAGCGTCGTGGCGAATTTCTCGCTGATCAATAAGGTCTATCTGCCCAAGTATGTCTTCCCGCTGGAGAAGTGTCTCTTCGTCGGGATCAACTTCCTGTTGACGCTGCTGCCGCTCTACGCGGTGATCCTGCTGACGGGGACGGGGCTGTGCTGGCAGCACCTGCTGCTGCCCTTTGATTATCTCTGCCTGCTGGGCTTCACGCTCGGAATGGGCTTTCTGCTCTCCGCAGCGGCGGTGTTCCTGCGCGATCTCTTCTATATCTACGGCATCGTGCTCACGGTCTGGACCTATCTCACGCCGATCATTTACGACATCCGCATGATCGAGAGCGGCACGCTCGCCGCGCTCATGAAGCGCAACCCCCTGTATCACTACATCCTTTTTGCGCGGACGATCGTCCTCTTCCACGAGACGCCCGCGCCGCGGCAGTTCCTCGTCTGCGCGCTCTCCGCGCTGTGCGTGCTGCTCGGCGGGGCGCTGCTGTTCCGCGCGAAGCAGGACAGGTTCATCTATTATGTGTGAGGTATCCGAACATGGAGTATGACGGCACCGTTATGGTCGAGGCCGATGGGCTTTCGATGCGCTTTAATCTCGGCGTGGAAAAAAGCTTTTCGCTCAAGCAGTGGTTCGTGGAGCTCGGCGGCGCGCGGCGGAAAAAGCAGCCGCCCTTCGAGGCGCTGCGAAACGTCAGCTTCACCGTGCGCCGCGGCGAGGTCGTCGGGCTCGTGGGCGCGAACGGCGCGGGCAAATCGACTCTGCTCAAGCTCGTCGCGGGCGTGATGAAGCCCTCGGAGGGCTCTGTCCGCTGCGGCGGGAGCGTCTGTCCGATGATCGAGCTCGGCGCGGGCTTCGACCCGCAGCTCAGCGCGCGGGAGAACATCTATCTCAACGGCGCGATCATGGGTTATTCGCGTGCCTTCCTCGACAGCCGCTTCGACGACATCGTGGCCTTCGCGGAGCTGTGGGATTTCCTCGAGGTCCCGGTGCAGAACTACTCCTCCGGCATGGTCGCGCGGCTCGCCTTCTCCATCGCGACGCAGACCGAGCCGGAGATCCTGATCGTCGACGAGATCCTCTCGGTCGGCGACGCGGCCTTTCAGGCCAAGAGTGAGGAAAAAATGCTCTCGCTCATGCGCGGCGGCACGACCGTGCTCTTCGTCTCGCACTCCGTCGAGCAGATCCGCAAGCTCTGCTCGCGCGCGCTCTGGCTCGAGCACGGCGTACTGCGGGAGGACGGAGACTGCGAGACGGTCTGTGCGCACTACCTCGCCGCCTCCGGACTTTGAAAGGGGTTTTGACCATGCTTTTCTCTCAGATCTATCGCACGCTGCGGCGGCTGGGATCCCATCTGCTGCACGCTCGCTTTTCTCTCCTTGCGCGCGAGCTGCGCGCACTGGGACGGCGCTTTTCCCTCATGCTTCAGGCGCTCGGCGGACGCGCCGAGCTGCGCCGCTCCCTCGCGGGGCTCGCAAAGGGCCGGCGCGTCATCCTCCTGCCGCCGACGCTCGACTGGAACATCCCGCTCTTCCAGCGGCCGCAGCAGCTTGCGCGCGCATACAGCCAGAAGGAGAACACGCTCGTGCTCTATCTCACGGCCAACCACGCGCAGGATCATGTGGCGGCCGTCGAGCGGGTAAGCGATTCCCTCTTTCTCGTAAACGCCTTGCTGGCCCGCTTTCTGCCGACGCTGCTGCGCGGCGCGGCCGAGACGGTCGTCTCGCTGAGCTGGACCGTCAACCGCCGCTACGTCGAGCTGCTCCGGCCGGACAGACTGATCTACGAGTATATCGACGAGCTGGAGATCTTCGACGGCTATGACGAAAAGATGCGGCGAGACCACCTCTCGCTGATGCGGCAGGCGGATCTCACGGTCTGTACGGCCGCGCGCCTCTATGAGCAGGCGCGCGCCTCGGCCCGGCGTGCGATCCTCAGCCCCAACGCCGGGGACTACGCGCTCTTCTCCCGCACGCCCGAGACGCCGCCCGCGCCGGAGGCCGCCGCCGCAAGCGCGGAGTACCGCTTCACGCTGGGCTATTACGGCGCGCTCGCGGAGTGGTTCGACTACGACCTCGTCGCCGCGGCAGCGGACGCAAGGCCGGACTGGCTGTTTCTGCTCGTGGGGATGGACTACGACGGCTCGCTGCGGCGCAGCGGTGTGCTCGAACGGCACAACGTCCGCTGGATCCCGCCGCAGCCCTACGCGCTGCTGCCCTCCTACCTGCGCGTGTTCGATCTCGCGCTCATCCCCTTCGTGCTCAACAACGTCACGCTCTCCACCTCGCCGGTCAAGCTCTTCGAGTATATGGCCGCGCTCAAGCCGATCCTCTGCTCGCGAATGCCGGAATGTCTGCGCTATGCAAGCGTCGAGACCTACGGGAGCACGGCAGACTTCCTCGCCAAAGCGGAGGCGCTGCTCGCGCGGCGGGAGGATGCGGCGCTGAAGGAGACGCTGAAAAAGGAGGCCCTCGAAAACACCTGGAAGGAGCGTGCCGACGAGATCCTGCGCGCACTCGACACCCCTATGCCCGCCGCCGAGCCGACGCGCCCCTTTCCGGCGCAGATGAAAAAAGCGATCCCCGACGGCTGAAGTCGGAGATCGCTTTTCAGTTATCGTTCGTTATGCCTTTTTGAGATTCAGCAGCGCCAGCGCAAGGGCGAAGATCGCCGTGAAGAGGGCCGTATAGATCAGATCGCGTCCGGCGTAAAGACTGACGCCCTCGGCGGCCGCGGCGGCGGCAAAGGCAAGTCCCGCGGGCAGGAGCAGCGGGCGGCCGGGACGGTCCCTGAACGCGGCGGTCACCGCGAACACGGCAGCGCCGGCGGAGAGGATCATCAGGATCGCCGCGCAAAGGCGCTGGGCAAGCTCGCGCTCGGAGGCCGCCATGCGCGCCTCGTATTCCTCCTCCGCGGCGGGGAGCAGCTCGCCGCCCGCGCGGACGCGCGACGACACGCCCTCGTCCGCGAGCAGCGCAAAGCGCAGATTGCTGAAGCGGTCCTTGCGCTCGGCGTATCCCTCCACGCGGCCGTGCAGCTCCGTGAGCGCGCGCTGCTCGGACTCGAGCTCGCCCTTTCTGCGGTCGAGTTCGACGCGCGTCTCATCTTGCTCGGCCTGCTTTTCCTCAAGGCTCTTTTTGCCCTTGATGAGCTGCGCCTCGGTATAGACCAGGATGTCCTTGGCCTTTGCCAGCTGCTTTTTCCCCTCGTCGATCTTGGCCTTTGCGGCGAGCAGCGCAGGCTCGCCCTCTTTGAGCGCGGCGTCCGCCGCCTCGAGCCGGGCGCGCATGGCCGGGAGATCGTCGAGCATATCCAGCGTC
Source organism: uncultured Clostridia bacterium (assembly GCA_947167725.1). Classification (GTDB taxonomy): domain Bacteria; phylum Bacillota; class Clostridia; order Oscillospirales; family Oscillospiraceae; genus Limivicinus. The sequence goes on from CAMVJF010000019.1 coordinate 9,681, forward strand.
TGATCGGCGGCCGCGATGATTGCGGAGACCGAGCCGGGAAGCTGGGAGACGGGAGCGAGCAGCGAATTGGCCGAGGCGATGATCTCCTCGGCGCTGCGGCTGCCGTCCGCGATCTCGGCCGAGAGCGAGGCGAGTGCGGCAGCGGCCGGCTGCAGCGCGGCGTCCAGTTCCTCCGCGCTGTAGGAGGCGAGCATGACCTCGCGCACCGCGGCGAGCTGGAGCGAGAGCGCGGCGACCTGAGGACCGAGCCGCGCGCGGAATGCGGCGTCGTCGATCTCGCCGGTCTCGGGGTCGCGCGGCGGGTTCTGCAGCGTGCCCGAGATGCCGGAGAGGGCGGCGGAGATCCCGTCGGAACGGCTCTCGACCGCGCGCAGTCCGGTGCGCAGCATCGCCGTGTCGGGCAGCGTTTCCTTGAGCTGCTCGGCCTGGCGCAGCTGCTCGAAGCCCTCTTCGAGCTGTTTCTTCCCCGCAAGATACTGCTCATAGCCGGGCTGGAACTGTTTCTCGCCCTCCTCGAGCAGCTTGAGCGCGTTGTCATGCTGGATCCAGCCCATCCGAAGGCCCTTGTAGCCCTCCTCCAGCTGTTCGGCGCCGGTTTTCAAACCGGCCTCCGTCGCAGTATACATGGCAAGATCTTTGCGGTAGGACAGCATATCCTTGGCATGCTGCCAGCTGCGCTCGTCATATTCCGCGTCGAGCCCCTCGCATTCGTCGGCCATCGCGTCGATCTCGGCGCGCAGCGCCGCGGCCTCTTCCATCCTCCCGGCGAGCAGGGACAGCTCTCTATTCTGTTGTTCCCTGCTGTCGACGGCCTTCTTGATGCAGATGCCGCCGGAGAGCAGCGTGAGCGCGCTGACGACCGCGAGGATCGCGGCGAGGAAGCGCGACAGAGCCGGATGACGCAAAGAGATCCCTCCGCAGATGATGTTATGATAGTATATTGTAGCGCGGAATTATGAAAAAATCATGTACGGATACGAAAAAACGGCAGCTATGCTGCCGCTTTTTCGTCAGATCCGGTACTTTTTCGCGTATTGCTCGTAAAACTCGTCAAAGCGGTGGGCGTGCAGTTCCTTGAGATTGAGCAGGTAGCCGTGGGTTTCGAAGTCGTCCTGCTGCAGCTCGATCAGTGCGATGGCGATATTGGAGCAGTGGTCCGCCACACGCTCGAAGTTCGTGATCAGGTCGTTGAAGGGGAAGCCCTGGTTGAGGGTGCAGACGCCGCTGCGCAGACGGCTGACATGGTGCAGCTTCATCTCGTCGCACAGCTCGTCGATCCGCTCCTCGAGCGGCTCGATGGCGTAGGCCTCCTCGACACTGTCGTTTTCAAAGGCCGTCAGCGCAAGAGAGAGGATCTCCTCGACCGCGGCGGTAAGGGTCTTCATCTCCTTCTCCGCGTCGCCGGAGAATCTGATCTTGTTTTCGTTCATTTTCTGCGCGACCTCGGCAATGTTCATCGCATGGTCGCTGACACGCTCAAAGTCGCTGATCGTATGGAGGAACTTGGATGAATCCTCGTTCTGCTCCACACTCAGCTCGCGGGTATTGAGCTTGACGAGATAGGTGCCGATCTTGTCCTCAAACTCGTCGACAAGGTTTTCCTTGCGCTCGATGGCGCGATAGCCCTCGTCCGAAAAATTCCAGATCAGCGCCGCCGCGTCATGCAGCGCCTGTCTGGCGGTGTTCGCCATGTCGTTGACGGTCAGGCGGCTCTGCTCCAGCGCAAGGCGCGGATGGCTGAGGAAACGCTCGTCGAGACGGTCGAAAGCGGCGTTCTCGCTCTTCTCGCTGTCGCTGACGCGGATGAGCTTCTCCGCCAGCGCGATAAAGCGGCCGTTGAACGGCATGAGAAGGACGGCGGTCAGAACGCGGAAGATCGTATTGACCGCGGCGACGGAGAAGGGATCCATGATCCGCCCGCCGATCCCGAGGCCGATCGACGCGTCGAGCGCATAGTACAGCACGGCGAAGAGAAGCGCCGCGACGACCTCGACAAAGAGGTAGAGAAACGCCGTGCGGCGGCCGTCCACCTTCGCACCGAGGGCTGAGAGCAGCACCGGCACCGATGCGCCGACCGCAATACCCAGGATGATCGGATAGGCGACGGAAAAGCTGATTGCGCCGGTGGCCGAGAGGGCCTGCAGGATACCGATGGCCGCCGAGGCGCTCTGGAGGATCGCCGTGAAAACGGCGCCGACCGCAACGCCGACCAGCGGGTGGGAGAAGGTCGTGAGCAGGGCGATGAAGGACTCGCTGTCCTTGAGCGGTGCGACCGCGCCGCTCATCGACTGCAGCCCGTACATCAGCACCGTAAAGCCCAACAGGATATCGCCCGCGTGCTTGTGCACCGCTTTCTTCGAGACCATGCGCAGCAGGATGCCGGCGACGGCAAAGAGCGCCGCGATCGTCGAGGTCGACAGGAGCGAGGCCCAGCCGCTCTCGCCTCCCAGATAGGACAGGCAGATGATCCAGCCCGTGATGCTCGTGCCGATCAGCGCGCCGTGGATCACGGACAGCGCCTGGCGCGTCTTCATCATGCCGGAGTTGACAAAGCCCACGACCATGACCGAGGTCGCCGATGAGGACTGAATCACGGCAGTCACGCCCGTGCCGAGCAGCAGCCCCTTGAGCGGCGTGCCGGAAAGGCGGAACAAAATGAGCTCCATCTGGCTGCCGGCGACCTTTTTCAGGCCGTCGCCCATCAGGCCCATGCCGAAGAGGAACAGCGCGATGCCGCCCAACAATGTAATCAGATCAGAAATCTCCAAACGTATTCTCCTTTACTCGAAACCCTGTCTCGCGTAATATTATGTAAACTTAAACAGCCTCCAGGGGAACTCCTCCGGGGGCGGCGCGGCAAAGCGCAGCTCCTCCCCCGTTCCGGGATGCGGAAAGCGCAGAACCGCCGACCACAGCGCGATCGGGCAGCCGCGCAGCGCCGAGCCGTATTTCCCGTCGCCGGCGAGCGGCATGCCGCGGGATGCGAACTGGACGCGGATCTGATGAGAGCGCCCGGTATGCAGCACGACGCGCAGCGCCGAGAGCGTCAGCTCGCCGTAAACCGCCGAGCCGAGCCGTTCGTAGTCGAGCACCGCCTCGCGCACACCGCGCCGCGGTCGCTTCACGACATAGCTTTTATTGTGAGAGGCGTCGTGATACAGAAGATCCCGCAGCGTCCCGCTCTCTTCCGCCGGGACGCCCTGCGTCACGGCGAGGTATTCTTTTTGCATCGAGCCGTTCGCGATCGCGGCAGAGAGCGCGGCCGCCGCCTCACGGGTACGGGCGTAGACCATCACGCCGCCGACCGCTCTGTCGAGGCGGTGGACGCAGGAAAACGCGCCGCCGAGCTGCCCGGAGAGCAGCTCCGGCATGCCGCCCGTTTCGGACAAAACGCCCGACGGCTTGAGGCAGACGGCGATCTCGGGATCGCAGAAGAGGATCGGGATCTCCATCGTCTTTTCCCTTACAGCTTCGCGGCAGCCTCCGCGTCCGCGTAAAGCGTGACGTTCGGCGGAAGCTGCAGGAACGCGCCGGGATAAACGCTGTCGTCCCGGCCGTACAGCGTGTGGAAGACGGCCTCGCTTTTTTGCTCGCCGAGCGCGATCACGACGATGCTCTTCGCACCGCAGATCGCACGGAAGCCGAGCGTCACGCCCTTTTCCGGGACGAGCTCCGGCCCGCCGAAGAGAGGCGCGAGCTCCGCGCGGCTCCTGTCCGTGAGCTTCTGCACATGGCATGCCGAGGCGTAAGGCGTGGCGGGCTCGTTGAAGGCCACGCGGCAATTGACGCCGAGGCCGAGCAGCGCGAGGTCAAGACCGCCCTCGCGCGCAAGGCGCGCGTCGATGCCCTCGCAGTCATCCCCGGAGGGAACGGCGAGGCGGGCGGGGTCAAAGCCGCTTCCCTCGAGAGCGGCAAGGATGCGGTTCGAAATGCGCCGCTCGCTCCCGGGCGCGAGGCCGACGAACTCGCAGGCGGCATACAGGCGAAGCTGCGACAGGGAGACGCCGCGTTCCTTCGCCAAGGCGGAAAGGGCGCGCAGAACAGGCAGCTCCTCGTCCGCCGCGCTGCAGGCAAGGGCCGCGTCCGGCTTCTTTTCGATCGTTTCCAGGAGCTGCCGCGCTGCGCCGAGGATCGCTTCTTCTTTTGAACAGATCACGGTTTTCATATCGGAAAGCTCCTTTGTACGTATGCTCCTGCCCGGAATGGAAACACTATCCGGCGAGGTGATTTCTCGATGGCGATCATATTTGTCCGGACGCTGATCCTGTACTTTACGCTCCTGCTCTTTCTCCGTCTTCTCGGCAAGCGCCAGCTCGGGGAAATGGAATTATCGGAATTTCTCGTGGCCTCGCTGATCGCCGATCTCGCGGCCAATCCCCTGCAGGATATCGGGATCCCGCTCCTCAACGGGCTGCTGCCCGTGATCACGCTCTTTTGCTGTGAGATGTTGATCTCCTCGGTCACGATGCGCAGCATCCGTCTGCGCTCGCTGCTCTTCGGCGAGCCGAGCCTGCTGATCTTTCACGGCGCGATCGATCAGAAGGAAATGAAACGCAACCGCTACACGCTCGACGAGCTGCTTCAGGAGCTGCGCTCGATCGGCGTGCGGGACATCGCAGCGATCGAATACGCCTATCTCGAGACCAACGGAAAACTCAGCGTCCTGCTCTATGAAAGCGAGCTGCCGCCGAGCGCAAACCAGCTCGCGGTCCCGGTGGAGAACTGCGGCGTGCCCCATATCCTTATCAGCGACGGACGGCTGATCCGCAGGAATCTCGAGCAAAGCGGCCATGACCTGCGCTGGCTGCGCGAGCAGCTCGCCCAATACGGCGGGCAGATCTCCGGGATCTTTCTGATGACCGTCGACGACGACGCGCAGGTATATTGTGTGCAGAAGGAGGCCGGTCGATGAGACGCGAGCTTGCCGCCCTGGCGCTGCTGATCCTGCTCGCGGCGCTGCTGCTGTGGAATATCCGCACGCTCGATGAGCTCGTCGGCGAGCTGGAGTCGCACGTGTGCCGCTCCTCCGCCGCGCTCGCCCGCGGCGACAGGGAACACGCCGTCTCGGAATTGGAGACGGCGCTGTCACGGTGGGATGCCTCAAAG
>CAMVJF010000020.1 GCA_947167725.1 uncultured Clostridia bacterium
TCGTCTCCAACCCCGAGAACTACGTCGTCTGCGCGCCGCTGGTCGGCCCGAACGGCGACCAGACCTGCTGCGTCTCCAACAGCCCCGAGATCGGCGCGGGCGAGCTGATCTTCTTCAACGGCGTGCCCAACGTCGAGATCCTGCTCACCTATTTCGACCGTTACTACGATCCCATGATCTCCGCGCAGATCAACTACGGCCCCATCGGCATCGTCTATGAAGAAGAGCTGGACGCCAACGGCATGCTCGTCCAGAAGGAGCTGCCCGCGGGCGTGACCACCGATGAGCTGCGCCTGCAGAACGCGCCTCTCGGCATCATCTACCTCTCCGACTATGCCTGGAACAACGTCGTCAACATGGAGCCGCGCGCCAAGCTGCGTCTCGACCGTCTGGACGCTTACGTCACCCCGTACATCCCCAAGGGCGTGACCCCGACCCCGAACCTGCAGTTCACGCTGCAGGAGCTCAACACCCTCAGCAGCTATGAGAACAACCTCAACGACTACATCCGCACCAACCTCATCAAGTGGCTGATGGGCGGCGGCGTGTCCGACGGCGACTGGGCCACCTTCCAGAACGACCTGAACGGCCGCACGCATCTCAACGACATCCAGAAGGTCTATCAGGACGCTTACGACCGTTACATCGCCAATTCCTGAATGAAAAAAGGAGAATAACACGATGAAGAACTATCAGAGAATCCTGGCGGCGCTTCTGTGCCTGGTCATGCTCCTCTCTGTCACCGCCTGCGGCGGCAGCGGCGGAGCCTCCGGCGACAACACGGCGCCCGAGATCAGCGGCGTGTTCGACCAGGCGGTCGAAGCCGGCACCGAATTCGACGCCTTCGCCGGCGTCGCGGCCTCCGACAAGGAAGACGGCGACGTCACCGGCAAGATCGTCGTCAGCTCCCTGCCCGAGATCAGCTTCTCCAACGGCAAAGCCACCGTCAGCGATCCGGGCAGCTATGAGCTGACCTACTCCGTCACCGACAAGGGCGGCCTCGAGACCAAGGCCTACGCCACCCTGACCGTCACCCGCCAGACCGGCGAGGCCGTCGTCTATCAGGATCTTGACTTCACCGCCGGCGGTGAGGCGGACGCCCACGGCTGGGAAGCCCGCATCGGCGAGAGCGCCGAGGCGACCGGTGAGCTCAAGCAGGGCGCCTTCGTGTTCGAGATCGCCGATCCCGGCGACGGCGACGGCGCCGTCCAGCTGGTGAAGCCCGGCTTCGCGCTGGAAGCGGGCGACTACCGCGTCAAGGTCTGGGCCAAGTCCTCTGCGCCCACCTATGCCCACTTCATCGCCCGCAACGAGCAGGCCGAGGGTTGGGAGACCTTCGGCGCCGTGTGGAACGCGCGCATCGACGAGAACATCGCCCCCATCGAGCTGGTCTTCCCCTCCGCGGGCGAGGGCAGCGCCGAGCTGATGCTGAATCTGGGCAAGATCACCCCGAATCCCGACAATGCGGAAGACAGCACGCCCAACGATTTCACCGTGACCATCGACAAGATCGAGCTCTACAAGATCACCGGCGAGGAGCATGAGGTCGAGGTCTTCTCCTCCGACCTGACGGCGGCCGACGCGGTGAGCGTCGAGGCCGGCGACGGTGCTGCCGCTTCCTTTGACGGCGGCGTGGTCAGCATCGAGAGCTATCCCACCGACGGCGGTGTGTGGAGCATCAAGGCCAACCTCGGCCTCGGCGGCGAGACCATTGCCAACGGCACCAAGTACTTCTACCGCTTCACCGTCAACGCTGAAAACGGCGTCAGCGGCGAGGCGCTGGTGGAGAGCCTGAGCCAGTATCACGAGGCCCGCGTGAACTTCAACGGCCTCAACGCCGCTCCCGGCGAGGACGCGGTCGTCTCCGCGGTGTTCACAGCCGACCGTGACATCAGCGATCCCGTCATCCGTCTGCAGATCGGCAACGCTCCCGAAGGCGCCGCCGCCAACAAGATCACCGTCAAGGATCTGGTGTTCGGCACGGTCGAGGGCGACAAGGAAACCGTCAAGACCACCGACAGCTTCAGCGTTCCCTTCAGCGGCGACGCCTACAGCTGGGGCACCTTCAATGCCACCGACGAGGAGAACGAGCGCGGCGTCGGCTCCATCTGGACCGAGAACGGCAGCCTGTTCTACCGCATCGACCAGGGCGGCGTCACCGACTGGCACAACAAGCTGTACCTGAACCTGACCCTGCCCGCCGACAGCTACTTCACCGTTCAGATCACCGGCAAGGCCAGCAAACCCGTGTCCTGCGGCTTCTTCCTCAATCCCTCCGGCAGCTGGGATCCGAGAGTTTCCGAGGGCATCGACTTCACCACCGAGGAGCAGACCTTCAGCTTTGACACTACCGACACCCTGATCCTGGATATGCCCTTTGAGATGCTCTTCCAGTTCGGCTCCGCGGAGCTGGCGGATATGGGTGACGTGACCGTCGAGATCTCCAATATCACTATCCTGCAGAGAAGCGTCGCATAATTCGATCAAGAAGCAAAACAGGAGGGGATGAGCCTGGCCATCCCCTCTGCTTTTCAACTTCCGGCCCTGAACAGGCACCCCGAAAGGAGCAGAACACATGTATATAAAAAATCATGCCAGAAGCTTTTTCCGCGTCCTTTTCATCAGCGCCATCCTGCTTTCTCTGATGATCAGCAGGCCCGCGGCGGGCTATGCGGCGGGAAATAACAGCCTGGACGAGAGCAATGTCAGGCTGATGGAAAACTGCACGGCCGTTTTTTCGGACAGCGGGCTCATCGTCACCGACACGGACGACAACAACGACGTCTGGAGCTCCAAATTCCTTGCGGACGCCGGCATGGAGCTGACGCCGGGCGAACAGTACAAGCTGAGCTTCGAGCTCAGCGGCGACAACGGCGTGGGCGAATTCTTCCTGTGCAGAAGCGAGAATATCGACGACCGCTATGACGAGACCTTCGCCTCCGAGGCGGGGAGCAGGAGCATCACCTTCACAGCTTCCGGGAGCAAGGTCTATTTCGGCATGCAGGTCGGCAATCTGGGCAAGGGCAACAGCGTCACAGCCGGGATCTCCGGGCTGTGCAAGCTCTCCGAGTCCGAGTGCCCCGAGCTGCTTCGCACGGAGAACTGCTCGGCGAGCGTCGCCGACAGCGGGATCAGCGCCACCGACACCTCTGACAACAACGACGTATGGAACTCCAAGCTCCTGTATGATCCGGGCGTTGAGCTGGAAATCGGAAAGACCTACAAGCTGAACATCAGCCTTTCCGGCGACAACGGCGTGGGCGAATTCTTCGTCTGCCGTTCCCAGGATCTGAACGACCGCTATGACGCCACCTTTGTGAACGCGGGCGGCGAGAGAAGCGTGACCTTCAAGGCCGAGAGCGACCGGCTCTATATCGGCATGCAGTTCGGCAATATCGGCAAGGGCAATTCCGTTACCGCCGTGATCGGCGAGCCGAGCGAGACCGCCCCGGTAGCCGCAGCGCAGGGCGCCGCGGCGGACGGAGACCCCAATGCTGTGAACTGCAGCTACACGGTCAACGGCAATGTGATCACCGTCACCGATCTCGGCGGCAACAACGACGTGTGGGACTCCAAGCTTCTCTATGACGCGGGGATCGAGCTGGAGGTCGGCAAGCAGTATGAGATCACCTTCACCATCTCCGGCGATAACGGCGTGGGAGAATTCTTCCTCTGCAAATCCATGAACATCAATGACCGCTACGACGAGACCTTCACCAGCGCCTCCGGCCAGAAGAGCATCGTCTTCACCGCCACCGGCACCCGCGCCTACATCGGCATGCAGGTCGGCAACGTGGGCCAAGGCAACAGCGTGACGCTTACCGTCACCGAAATCAAGGAACACGTGGAAGGGGCCCAGACAAGCCCGCGCGTTCTCACGGCGGAAAACTGCAGCTATCAGGTCCAGAGCGCCGGAAGCAAAACGGTGATCAAGGCCACCGACACCGGGTCCAACGACACGGATGTCTGGGACTCCAAGCTCCTCTACTTCCTAGGCGATCTGCTGGAGAAGGGCAAGATCTACGCGGCCAACTTCAACCTCGCCGGCGACAACGGCGTGGGCGAGTTCTTCCTGTGCAAAACCGCTAATTTGGACGACCGCTACGATGACGCCTTCGCCAGTACGGCGGGCGACCATACGAGGACCTTCGCAGCCGTAAACAGCGACCTGTATGCGGGCATGCAGTTCGGCAAAATCGGAAACGGAAATGAGGTCACCTATACCATCGGCGACATCTTCCGTATCCCGGGTTTGCAGATAAGCAGCGTTGCCTGTTCTCAGACCTTTGCTCAGGACGCCATCACGGTCACCGACACCGACGACAGCAATGCGGTCTGGGACTCCAAGGCGCTCTATGATACCGGGATCGCTCTGGAGCCCGGGAAGACCTATACCGCCACCTTTACGCTCAGCGGTGACAACGGAGTCGGCGAATTCTTCTTCCTGAAGGCCAACAATATGGGTGCGGATCGCTATGACTTCAAAAATCTAGCCGGAACGCACAACGTCACCTTTACGGCGGCCGGCACAGAGCTGTTCTTCGGCATCCAGTGCGGCAACCTCGGCAAAGGCAACAGCATGACCATTTCCAACGTCACCGTCACCCCGGTCGAAAGCAAGTCCCTGAGCATGATGGCCCGCTCCGCTCCCGCTGAGGACGCCGCTCCCGCTGAGGACGCCGTTCCCGCTGCGGATGCCGCTCCTGTCGCGGACGGCGCTCCCGCTGCGGACGGCGCTCCCGCTGCGGACGCCGTTCCCGCTGCGGACGGCGCTCCTGTCGCGGACGGCGCTCCTGTCGCGGAGGACGTTCCTGCTGCGGACGCCGCTCCTGTCGCGGAGGACGCGCCCGCCGCAGCCGAGGGCGAATAAGACGCTTTTTGCAGCTCTTTTTTTCAGCACGAAGTAAGCCCGCTCTCCGCACAGGCAAAACCGATGCTTCCGGGCGCGGGGAGCGGGGAACTCTCATGATTTCGCGGAAAGGCGGAACACACATATGAAGAAAACCAGAACGCTTGCGATGCTGCTGACGCTGTGCCTGCTCGCCTCGCTTCTTTCGGCCTGCGGACAGAGCTATACCGTCAGACTGAACGAAAACTACCCCGGCGGGAACACGACCGAGATCAGCGCGGCCTCCGCCAAGACGATCAAGGAGACCGCGCCTGTCCGCGAGGGCTATGTCTTTGAGGGCTGGTACAAGGACGAGAATCTGACCGAACCCTGGACCGACGCGGACAAAGTCAAAGGCGACCTGACGCTCTACGCTGCCTGGGACAAGGACACGGGAGACGCGATCCAGGAGCCGGGAAACGACAAGGACTTTTCGCGCCTGCGCACGCCGGGAAGCCAGGAGGATGCCTATAACTATGATCTCTTCTTCCTCCCTGAGGTGGACGGGACCAGCCAGCCCTTCGTGGGCGACACCATGCCCTACTATGAGGACGGCGTCTACTACATCTACTACCTGAAAGAGGCCGGCGATTCCTACAACCACTCGGCCTATCTCGTCACGACCACGGACTTCCTCACGTACACGGAGTATCACGAACCGGTGCTGGAGGCCTCCCGCAGCGGCGGCCAGGACAGCTGGATCGGCACGGGCTCGGTCGTTAAGGTTGACGGGAAGTACTTCTTCTTCTATACTGGGCACGGCAGCGCCAGCACGCTGGAATATGCCGAGAAGGTCATGGTCGCCGTGGGCGATAGTCCCTTTGCCTTTGAGAAGAAGCAGGGCTGGGAGATCACCCCGCCGTCCTCCCTCGGCCAGAAAAACGACTTCCGCGATCCTCAGGCCTATGTGGACGAGGCGACCGGCAACATCATTCTGACCGTCACGGCGTCGCAGGGCGGCGTGGCCAGACTGCTCAAGTACACCCTGAGCCCGGATCTGGAAACCGTCAGCTATGACGGCATCATCTTCACCGACCCCACCGGCGACTTCTGGAACCTCGAGTGCAGCGACACCTTCCGGATCGGCGACACCTGGTACATCAGCTATTCCGGCCAGGATGACACGCTTTGGTACGCCAGCTCCGACAGCCCCTACGGGCCTTACGGCGAGCCCACCCGGCTCGACGACAAACTCTTCTACGCCGCCAAGCACGTGGAGGACGGGGAAAAATTCTACATGGTCGGCTGGGCCAGACGCTCCGAGTCTGTGTCCTCCACGCAGGATGTGGCTGCCTGGGCCGGCAACCTTGCCGTGCAGGAGATCATCCAGCTGGAGGACGGGACGATCATCCTCGACCCGGTGGACAGCATCCAGGACATCTTCAGCGTGCGGCGCGCCCTCGCTGTGGACAGCAGTCATCTTTTCCTGGAGTCCGGCTCGCGCTACAGCTATACGGACGCCTTTACCTGCTATGAGAGCTTTATGCTCACCGGCGATTTTATCTTCACCGGGAACGGCACCTTCGGGCTGAGCTTCGACTACAACGGCCGGGCGGATAAGAACAAGCTCATCGTCCTGGACCCCGCGGCGGATACGATCAGTCTGGTCTTCAATGAAGGCAGCACGCCCATCACCGAGACGGCGGCTGTGCTCGAGCCGGGCGAGAGCTACTCTTTCACCTATATCCAGGAGGGCTCCGTCGGCATCTTCTATCTGGACGGCCAGGCTTCGCTCACCGTGCGCCTCTACGGCGTCAGCGGCAAGACCATCCAGCTCTTTGCGGAAAACAACGCCATTCAGTTCACGTCTCTGCGCGAGTACACCAGAGGCTGACAAGGCAAATCGGGAGGGAAACACATGAACAGACTTTTCGGGATGGACAGTCCCCTGATGGTGGCGCTGATGAAGATCGGAGATCTTCTGTGCCTGAGCGTCCTCTGGCTCGTGTTCTCCCTCCCCATCTTTACGATCGGCGCCTCCTCGACGGCGCTGTATGCGGCGGTGTTTTACTGCCTGCGCCGCAATGAGGCCGGCGTATGGAAACACTTCTGGAAGGCCTTTCGGGAGAACTTCAAGCGCTCTACGCTGGCCTGGCTGATCGAACTCGCCGTCCTCGCGGTGTTCTCGCTCGATGCGGCTGTGTTCCGGGCGATCCGGCTCTCCGGCGGTGCGATGGGCAAGCTGTACTGGGCGGCGCTCCTCCTGGAGGCGGTCGCTCTGACCTGGACGGCCTATGTGGCGGCCTACGCCGCCCGCGTCAACGGCACGGTCGGGGATATCCTGCGCTATGGCCTTGTGCTCCTGCGCCTGCACCCCATTCGGGCGCTGGGCGTCATGCTGCCGATCCTGGCGGGACTTGCCCTGTGCCTGCTGGTGCCGTTCACGGTGCTCTTTGCCCCGGCGGCCGTCTGCCTGGCCTGCTCCTACAGCCTCGAACAGGTCTTCCGCCTCCATATGCAGCCGGAGGATCTGGAAAAGGAGGCCGCGCAGGATGCGCTCGATCAGAAAAACAACTTCTGAATACCGGTGGAGGGAACAGCTTTCCCGCGGCCATGAGTATTCCATGAATACAAGACAAACAAAAAAAAGAGGATGTAGACATGAAGCAGAGACTGCTCTTCGCCCGGGCCTACGAGGAGGACGCGCTGCCGCGTATCCCGAAGGACGCGCGCCCGCAATTCCATCTGACGCCCTGCGTGGGCTGGATGAACGACCCCAACGGTTTCTCCTATTATCAGGGGGAATATCATCTCTTTTATCAGTACAACCCCTACAAAACCGAGTGGGACGATATGCACTGGGGCCACGCCGTAAGCCCTGACCTGCTGCACTGGCGCTATCTGCCGGCCGCGCTCGCCCCGGACGAGTGGTACGACGCGGACGGCTGCTGGTCCGGCAGCGCCATCGAACTGCCGGACGGCAAGCAGCTTTTGATATACACCGGCATCCGCAAGCTCAGTCACAACAGCGAGGAAGCGCTGCAGGTGCAGTGCCTCGCCCTGGGCGACGGCGTCAACTACGAGAAGCTCGAGCAGAATCCCGTGATCAGCGGCGACAGCCTGCCTGACGGCCTGAGCCCCTTCAATTTCCGAGACCCCAAGATCTGGCGCGAAAAAGACGGCAGCTATCGCTGCATCGTCGGTACCTGCGACCAGGAGCAGAAAGGCCGTCTGCTGCTTTACCGCAGCGACGACGCGCTTTCCTGGCGCTTTGAGAGCGTGTTCATCGAAAACGACGGGCGCTTCGGCCTGATGTGGGAATGCCCGGACTTCTTCGAGATGGACGGACGGAAGCTGCTGCTCGTCAGCCCGCAGTTCATGCTGCCGGAGGGCTTTGAATACCACAACGGCAACGGAACGGTCTGCCTCATCGGCGACACCGACGACAGCGGACGTCATTTCGCCTATACGCAGCACCAGTCCGTCGACTACGGCATTGACTTTTACGCGGCGCAGACCATCCTGACGCCGGACGGACGGCGCGTGATGATCGGCTGGCTGCAGAACTGGGACGCCTGCCAGAACAACCGGAAGGAACAGATCTGGTACGGCCAGATGACCCTGCCCCGGGAGATCTTCCTCCGTAACGGGCGGCTGTGCCAGCGACCGTTGCGCGAGCTGGAGCAGTACCGCCGAAACCGCGTGGAATACAAAAATATTACCGTAGAAGACGAAACGGTGCTCTACGGCATCGAGGGGCGCTGCGTGGAGCTTTTCATCACGGTGCGCCCGAAAGACCCGGAAAAGCTCTTCCAAAAATTCTCCCTGCGTTTTGCGCAGAATGAAAAGTACCGCAGCAGCCTCAGCTTCCGGCCGCACGAGCGCATCGTGAAGATCGACCGCAAGTGCTCCGGCTCCCGGCGGGCCATCATCCACCAGCGCCGCTGCCTGGTGCCGAACAAAGACGGCGAGATCAGCATGCGCGTGATCCTCGACCGCAACAGCATCGAGGCTTTTCTCAACGACGGCGATCAGGTCATGTCCGCCGTCATCATGACCGAGCAGGCGGCGAAGGGCATCTCCTTCCACGCCATCGGCGAGGTCGAGATAGACGTGGTCAAATACGAGCTGTGTCTGGAGGAAGAATGAATTGAAATCTTACGACGTGGTCGCCATAGGCGAGCTTTTGATCGACTTTACCGAAAACGGGCTTAGCGAACAGGGAAATCCTCTGCTGGAGGCCAATCCCGGGGGCGCGCCCTGTAATGTGCTCGCCATGCTCGCCAAACTTGGCCGCCGGACCGCCTTTATCGGCAAGGTGGGCAACGACCAGTTCGGCCGCCAGCTCAAGGAAGCCGTGGAGGAGGCAGGGATCGACACGCGCGCGCTGCGCATGGATGATACGGTGCACACGACACTGGCCTTCGTCCACAAGAAGCCTGACGGCGACAGGGACTTCTCCTTCTACCGCAATCCCGGCGCGGACATTATGCTGCGCGCGGACGAGGTGGATGAGGAGCTCATCGCAGCCTCGCGCGTGTTCCATTTCGGCTCGCTTTCGCTGACGCACCCGGAGGTGCGCGAAGCGACGCATCGGGCGGTCGAGCTGGCCAGACGGCACGGCTGTATGATCTCCTTTGACCCCAACCTGCGTCCGCCGCTTTGGTCCACACTGGACGAGGCGAAAGAGCAGATCGCCTGGGGACTCGAGCAGTGCGATGTCCTGAAGATCTCGGATAATGAGATCCAATGGTTTACAGGGAAAGACGATTTCGACGAAGGGATCGCCTTCCTGCAAAGCAAATACGGGATCCCACTGATCCTGCTGAGCAAGGGGAAGGACGGCAGCAGCGCGTATTACAAACGGATGCGTATCGATGCAGCGCCATTCCTGCAGGATAATACCATAGAAACCACCGGCGCGGGGGACACCTTCTGCGCTTGCGTTCTGAACTTTCTTCTTGATCACGACCTAAAGGACCTGCATGGCCGTGAGTTGGAGGAAATGCTGACATTTGCCAACGCCGCAGCTTCTCTGATTACGACGAGAAAGGGCGCGCTGCGCGTGATGCCCACCCGGGAGGAAGTGAAAAAGCTGCTGTGTTCCCGAAAGAGCATTGGCGATTATCTGACTTGAAAGAAGCGGAACACTGCGCTTTACCTATGCGCAGTGTTCCGCTTCCCCACTTTTACAGAATAACAATTTCTTCATGATGATTTCCTCCATTTTTTTAGTTTGTGCTTACCGTGCTTCCGGCTGGATTGAAAATCATCAATACAAAAGCAAAATCCGAACCCATCTCCGATTGAGAAGATGTGGTTCGGATTATCTTGCTTTGGTGGGGGAAGGTGGATTCGAACCACCGAAGGCATTGCCAGCAGATTTACAGTCTGTCCCCTTTGGCCACTCGGGAATTCCCCCATATGAACTTGGTCTGGTGTAGTCGGTGGAGCTGGTGGACGGATTCGAACCCCCGACCTGCTGATTACAAATCAGCTGCTCTACCGGCTGAGCTACACCAGCGTTTTCCGTTCAGCTTGCTAATAATAGCAAATGCCGTTCCGTTTGTCAACTGATTTTTTGCAAATGCCCGACGCTTCTTAAAAAATGCACAGGGATTTGCAATCCGCCGCCGGGTATGCTAAAATAAAAAAGAACCATCAAGACAGACAGGTGATCGTATGCGCAGAAAACGCCGGAGATCCGCCGCGCGTATTTTGAGAAGTATCCTTTTGATCCTCATTTCAGCCATCATTGTGACGGTGCTGGTCTTGCTGACGTCCGTCTTTTTCCCCGAGATCCTGCCCGAGCTCGAGGAAAACAAGGATCCGCACGAGGGACAGGTGCTGATCAACGACGGCTTCAACGACGTGTGGATCACGCCCTATGAAGATGTTGAGGTCAACGAGCTGACGGAAGAGGATTTTGATAAGACCGACGGAGAGCTCTCCTACACGGGCGAGGATTTCGACACCCTGTACGGCATCGACGTTTCCGAGCATCAGCGCTACGTCGACTGGCAGCAGGTCGCGGATTCCGGCAAGGAGTTCGTGTTTGTCCGCGCGGGCTATCGCGGCTCGACACAGGGAGGACTGTACAAGGACCCGTGGTTCATCACGAATGTAGACGGCGCGCGCAAGGCCGGACTGGAGGTCGGCGTGTATTTCTGGTCGCAGGCGGTCAACGTCCGCGAGGCGATCGAGGAGGCCCGCTATGTTCTGGAGCTGATCGACGGCTACGATATCACGCTCCCGGTCATGTACGACTGGGAAAAGATCGAGAGCATGCCCGAGTCCCGGACCATCGAGACAGATCCGAGCATTGTCGGCGAATGCGGCGTCGCCTTCTGCGAGACGATCAAGAACGCCGGCTATGACGCGGGGATCTACTTCAACCGGCAGCTCGGATACTACGGTCTTGATTTGAGCCGTCTTAAGGATTTCGTCTTTTGGGTGGCAGATCCAGGGGATTATCCGAAATTCTACTATGCCGGATCGGTCTGGCAATACAGCGATAAGGGCAGCGTTCCGGGGATCGATGGAGACGTGGATCTGAATATGATGTTTATCAAGCGCCCCGAGCCGACGCCGGAGCCCGACGCCTCCCCGGCGCCCTGACAAAACGTGAAAGCGCACACAGAGAAAGGTGTGCGCTTTCCTTTTTTCCATCGTCAAATTTTCTGTTGAATTTTTCGCCTCCGGGTGCTATACTGCACATACACGCGGATGTAGTTCATCGGTAGAACTTCGGCTTCCCAAGCCGGTAAGGTGGGTTCGACTCCCATCATCCGCTCCAAAACAGGAGCCGGGTCCGAAAGGATCCGGCTCCTGTTTTGAAATGGGAGGGAGGCGAACGGGAGCTTCCTCTTGCGCAAAAGCTGCGGGATATGTTATCCTGTCGGATGAAAACGATCGGACGGAGAGATGACTATGAAGCTGATCATCGCATCGAACAACGCACACAAGCTCGTCGAGATCAAGGCGATCCTCGGAGACGAGTTTGAAGAGATCCTCTCGCTTCGCGAGGCGGGCATCGAGCACGAGACTGTGGAGGACGGGAATACCTTCGCCGAGAATGCAGAGAAGAAAGCGCGCGAGATCGCGGCGCTCTCCGGCTGCGCCGCGCTGGCCGACGACAGCGGTCTGTGCGTCGACGCGCTCGGCGGCGCGCCCGGCATTTATTCGGCGCGCTATGCGGGCGTGCACGGAGACGACGCGGCCAACCGCCGCAAGCTGCTGGAAGCCCTCCGGGACAAGCGGGAGCGTGCCGCACACTTCACCTGCGCGGTCTCTCTTGTATATCCGGACGGTCGGGAAGTCGGCGCGGAGGGCTTTGCTTTCGGCGAGATCGCGTACGGCGAAGCGGGAGAAAACGGCTTTGGCTACGACCCGATCTTTTTCCTGCCGGAACGCGGCTGCACGATGGCGCAGCTCGAGCCGGAGGAAAAGAACGCGATCAGCCACCGCAGCAACGCGCTCCACGCGCTGCTCGGGAAACTTCGATAAAAGGGATCGCCGGGAGGATTTCTCCCGGCGATCTTTTCATGTTCTCGTAAGCAGGATGAACGCGAGGGCGAGCAGCGCGAGATGCGCCGGATAAAAGACATAGAACGCGGCGCGCATGCGCAGCCCGAGCTTGCCGTTATAGAGCGCGAGCGGCACGAGCGCGGCGAGCGCCCCGACGAGGTACTGCCAAGACGCGCCGTACTCGGCAATGCTCCACAGCACGATCACCGCGAGCATTGGAAGCTTTCCGGCGCGGCGGCAGAAATACAGCGTCAGGATCAGCGCAACGCCGAGGAAGTCATAGTCTGCGCGCTTTTGTAAAAGCCAGAGCTCCGCGGCAATCGCCGCCGCGATCAGCAGCGCCTTCGGCCAGCGCCGCCCCTCGGAGAGCAGATACTCGAAGAACAGCATCAGCGCTATCGAAACGGCGAGCGTGTAAAACACGTTCAGATCACTGTCGAGCAAACGATAGCCCCGCACGGTGAGCTCCATGCCCGTGACCGCAAAAGCGGCGGCCAGCGCGAGCAGCGAGGGCTTGAAGCGCTTCTCGCAGACGTAGAGGAAATATACAAAAAAGGGGAGCAGCAGCGGGAGCATGGCGCGGGGAGCGAAGGAAAAGGCGGTTTCGGAAAAGCCGGCGAAATTGGCGGAGGTGAAGGCCAGCGTGAAGGGGATCTGGGAGACAAACGCGAAGAGGACCAGCCGCTCGAGGTACTTTTTGCGATCCCGGGTCTTGTCAAAGCCGTTGACGAGCAGAAAGCAGTAGATCACAAAGGCGGCGCGCCCGATCGCGCGGCCGAGCGTATAGACGTCCCCGCGGGACAGAACGCCCGAGAGACGCGCCACATAGCTCAGATGGTCGATGAACATCGACGCGACCGCGATCAGCTTCAATGCAAATACGCTCACAGGCAGCCCCTCTCTTTTTTCGATGATGGCTCGATCATAGCACAGGGCGACAGAATCATGCAAGAGCCTTGCAAAAAGAACTCAGCGCTTTTTCGCTTCGCGCCGCCTTTCGGCGAGCGAAAACAGCGCCCGAGCCGCACCCGCCCCTCCGGCGGCGCAAAGCCGCTTTTCCCATGCCAGGCGGCACTTGTTTCGGGACCAAGAGGCCCGGAGACCCCGATCCCCACGCAAAAAGGAACAGGGAGCCATCGGCTCCCTGTTCCTTTTCCTGGTCGGAGTGCGGAGATTTGAACTCCGGGCCTCTTGGTCCCGAACCAAGCGCGCTACCATCTGCGCTACACCCCGATCATGCCGCGATCCTTTCGGACAGCTTTTACATTATATGAAGCAAAGCCGCGCTTGTCAAGAAGAACTTTTTCTTTTCCCCGAAGTGTTCCGAAAAGAAAAAGTCTTTTCCTTTCCTGCGGACTGTTGTATACTGAAAACACGGAAAACCGCGCAAAACGACAGAGCGGCGCCGCCGCGGAAAGGATATAGCCATGACGACAAAGCAAGCGATAGAAAAGGTGCTCGACGCGCTCAACGACGATCCCGGAGTAGTCAAAGGGATGGAGACCGACGTCGAAGGGACGATGAAGACCCTTGTCGGCGACGAGGTTAGCGCACAGGATCTCGCCAACCTCACCAAGGGGACAGGCAGGATCTTCAGCGACAAGGCCATCGCCGCGATGTTCCTCAAGCTGCTGAAGAACAAGAAGAATCGGAAGGGTCTGGTCAGCCTGTTGCTGAAGGTCGGCGGCGTTTCGCTGCTGATCAAGCTCCTCGGCAAGAGTAAGGACGAGGACGACGATGACAGCTCCCTGCTCTCCTCGCTGCTGGGCAGCGGCAAGGGCGTGAAACTGCTGCTCAGACTCATCGGCAAGAAGCGGGACGAGATGCCCGCGCTCGACATGCTGCTCGGCGCCATGAACGGCAAGGACGATTCCGGCCTGCTCGGAGCCCTCCTCGGCAGCGCGCTGAAATAAGCAGGAAACGATTGCGGCCGACGGCTGACCGTCGGCCGCTTCTTTTTGCATAGGCGCCTCCTCTCGTCCATATAGTTGGACAAGGGGAGGGAAGAGCATGAACAAGCTCAAGGTTTACATCGCCGCCGCGCTGTTCCTCGCGCTGACGGCCTTCAAGCTGCTGTTTCCCGCACAGATGGAGAGCCTGCGGCGCGAGACGCTGCGGATCGGCGCGACACAGCGGGACTACAAGGCCGCTGTCGAGACGATCGGCCGGGGCCTGAGCGACCCCGCGCTCGGCGAGAAGCTTATCGCCGTGTTCAGGGAATACTCCGGGGAGACGGCGGAGAGCGGCGAATGAAGCAGGACCGTATCTCGATCAGCCTCGGGGCGAT